>WOYN01000083.1 GCA_011620825.1 Candidatus Methanomethylophilaceae archaeon
CTTGATCTCCGAAGCCCTATGTCAGGGATGCGGAATATGCGTAAACAAGTGCCAGTTCGACGCGATTAAGATCATCGGGCTCGCGGATGAGCTCAAGACCGAGATGGTACATCAATACGGAGAGAATACGTTCCGCCTGTACAGGCTTCCCATACCCAAGATAGGGATGGTGACCGGAATACTGGGACCGAACGGAATCGGAAAATCGACGGCGATAAAGATACTTTCCGGCGAACTTGTTCCCAACCTCGGCAACTACATGGACCCCCCTTCAAAGGAAGAGGTGCTGCAGCACTACGACGGCACCGAGGTCAAGACCTACCTCACTGACGTCTACGCGGGAAAGGTCCGAACGGCCATCAAGCCACAGTACGTCGACCTCATCCCCAAGGCGTTCTCGGGACCCGTAAGGGGCTTTCTTTCGGGAATCGGCGGCCGCCTCACTTTGGACGAGGCGGCGATCATGTTCGAGCTTACAGAGCTGCTTGACAGGGACATCAGGAATCTCTCCGGCGGAGAGCTGCAGAGGGTGGCCATTGCGGCAACGATCATGAAGGACGCGGACGTCTACTTCTTCGACGAACCGACCTCATATCTGGACATATACCAGAGGATTAAAATCGCCCGTATCATCAAGGCCCTGAGCGCGGACAAACAGGTGGTGGTCATCGAGCACGACCTTGCCATCCTCGATTTCCTTGCCGATATCGTCAGCGTAGTCTACGGTACGGAGGGAGCTTACGGAGTGTTCACCCTGGCCAGACAGGTGAGGACCGCTATCAACGTATATCTGGACGGTTACCTTCCGGAGGAGAACATCCGTTTCAGGGATAGACCGATAGAGTTCTTCGCCTCGCCTCCCAGGAGCGATTGGGTGACGGCGGACCTGCTGTCCTTCGAAGGTCTCAGCAAGGACTTCGGCGAGTTCACGCTCGACGTCGTCGGCGGTTCCATCAAGATGGGCGAATCGGTAGGGGTCGTAGGTCCCAACGCCACAGGCAAAACGACGTTCGTCAAGATGCTGGCCGGCGAGATTCCCCCCGACAGCGGGAAGATCGACGCAAAAGTGAAGGTCGCATACAAGCCCCAGTACATAACGGGGGACTTCGACGGCACGGTAAGGGATATGCTTTACCGCAAAGACTATGACAGGGTCACTTCGAGCTTCTTCGAGGGCGAGGTCATCGAGCCTCTGAGCGTAAAATATCTCATGGACAAACAGGTCCCCAACCTTTCGGGAGGAGAGCTTCAGAGGGTCGCCATCGCGATGTGCCTTCTTTCGGACGCGGACATCTACCTGTTCGACGAGCCTTCAGCATATTTGGACTCCAATCAGAGGATGAACGCGGCGAAGACCATACGCAGGATGATGGAAAAATCCGGACGCAGCGGACTGATAGTGGACCACGACATCTACTTCCTCGACATGGTATCGGATTCGATGATGGTGTTCGGCGGAGAGCCGGGGCACCACGGAATCGGAGAAGGTCCGTTCGATATGAGGGACGGTATGAACAGATTCCTTTCGGCGGTTGACATTACCTTCAGAAGGGACGCCGAAAGCCACAGACCCAGGATAAACAAGCCGGACTCCAGGCTCGACAGGGAACAGAAGTCCAGCGGCGAGTACTATTACTCCTGATCACAGGACTCCGCCGGTCAGTTGCGGGAATATCATCATCAGTGCGATATAGGCCGCATAGACCAGAAATAGGGAGATGCCTTCTCTCCTATTGACGCGGTCGTGGGTTCTTACGAACAGGAAAACCAAAAGTGCCAGTATTATCATTACAGGTATATGGAACATTAAGGTCGTCTCACCTATCGGGATGTTTGTGAACAGCGCTCCGACCCCCAATGCAAAAAAGCTGTTGAAAACTATGCTTCCGACGATGTTACTCACAACCAGCTCATCCTCGTGACGGTAGGCTGCCATCAGGCAGATGCATATTTCCGGAAGCGCTGAGCCTACGGCGACCAGTATCAATCCGATCATCAGGTCCGATACCCCGAATATCTCGGCGAGGCGGACCGCACCGCCGATAAACCAGCTGGCACCGAAATACAGCGCGGCCATTCCGATTATGATCATCAACGAACATATGGGCATAGAGGTCCTGGAAACATCCACTTCCGGTTCCTCGTCCGTGCGGCCCTCTTTCACCTTGACTTTATACACTGAGAGTATGAAGACCATTAACAGTGCCAGCAATATTATTCCATCGATGAATCCGAGTACTCCGTTGAGAGAAAGCACCAATATGACAAGTACTGCGATGATCATAGCGGACATCTCGAACCTGATCTGGGCGAACTTGCATGCTACCGGACTTATAATGGCCGCCAGGCCTATCGCGATCCCTGCATTGGCCGAATTGCTTCCGATGATGTTACCGATTATAATCTCGGGATTCTCGCTGCTGACAAAGGATGTAATCGCCTCGGGGGCAGAGGAACCTATCGCGACGATCGTAAGCCCCACCACAAAGGGGGTTACGCCCAGACGGGTCGCCAGCTTCTTAGCTCCGTCGACCATCGCCTCCGAACCTATGTACAGGAGCGCTATGCCGATCGGTATGCCCAGGAGCGCCCATTCCATCATGTTCGGCCGAACACGAATATACCTATAAGCCTGTCCATGTCTACGACCGATAATCCGTCTGTGATATTTGTTCCGATCAACTCTTATATGCGGGCGATACTGCGGTTATATCATGCCCGAGATGGGAAAAGCGGACACCCATGTGCACACAGAATATTCCGGCATCGCCAGACTGGGCGTCATGAAGTTCCCCGAATCCGTGTCGACCCCCGCAGACCAGGTCGAACGTGCCAGGAAGAACGGAATGGATGTTCTCTGCATCACAGACCACGATGAAACAGTAGGTGCCTTCAAGGCACAGGAATACGCAAAAAAGTACGACGATATAGAGGTGGTCGTCGGAGAGGAAGTCACGACGGCCGACGGAGAGATCATAGGTCTTTTTCTTAACGAACGCATCCCGGATGATTTACCCGTCGAAGAGACCGTAGACATAATAAGGTCTCAGGGCGGGCTAACGATAGCGCCCCATCCTTTCAGTTTCCACGTCGCAGGGCTCCAGGAAAAAATATTCTCCCTGGACCTCGACGGGTTCGAGGTTCTGAACGGCGGGCATGTAGACTCATATTCCAATGCATTCGCAAGCGCGGTGATGGACAGGTATCCTGGCAGATGGGCGGCAGTTTCCGGTAGCGACGGCCATTCCGTGCATACCGTGGGATACAATTGGACGGAGTTCGAAGGCAACACCGCCGAGGACCTAAGAAAAGCCGTCCTGCAGAAGAAAACGTCTGTGGCAGGGCGACCGACCCCTGTCTTCGGAGTGCTCCAGTGGAGCGCAGAGGTCGTCTGGGGAGGACAGAAGATGATGTACCAATCTATAATCCACCGCCTTCCGGACGATGACGAAAAACCCCTGGTAAAAAAAATAAACAGCCTCACCAAATTGAAAAAGGCTACAGGCATAATCTGCGGTTTCGCATATGTAGTACCACCTGCATGCTTTATTGCAACTTGGCTGAGCACGTCTTATCTCAACCTGAACGCCAGAAAAATGAATAAAAGCATGGATGAGAGGTTGAGCGACATCGATCAGATGCTGTCCCGGCCTCCGTCCGACGCAATCGGACAGATTCATTGCACATCGATCGAATGATATTGTTTTATCTTTCGGAACCGGTCACGTGCCATGGACCGTATATTCAAAATCGCCGTCAACATTCCCGAAGAGTTTGTAAAGGACCTTACCGAGAAGGTCAATTTTTCGATGACCCAGATATATCCTGGATACGATATGGTGTTCTCCCTTACGAAGGTCACCGGCATGTGGAGGCCGCTTCAGGGTTCCGATCCTTACAAAGGTGAGGCAGGCACATTGACGACCGCCAACGAGATCAGGGTTGATTTTGCCGTAAGAGAAGACGACCTGAAATCTGCCATAGAGTCGATAATCAGCGTCCATCCCTATGAGGAGCCGGCCATAGATGTGATCCCGATGTACGCC
>WOYN01000065.1 GCA_011620825.1 Candidatus Methanomethylophilaceae archaeon
GACGACCAGGAAGTCGCCACCGGCGAGGCCGGCGAGATCTGCGTGCGCGCCGGCGTCGACAAAAGGGCCCCGTCCAAATCCGTCGACGACAGCCGATTGAGGGCCGTCTTCGAAAAGATAGGGGAGCTCGTTTCTTCCGCGGTATCTTCTCCGGAGCCGACCGCATACCGCAGGGACGGCAAGATCGTCGATCTCGCACCTGTCAGGTTGCTTTCTTACGGCGAGGCGGACGCAGAACATTACGAGACGATGTCTTTGGCCATAGAAGCCATGCTCAGGGAAACGGACGTGACCGCTGTCGAAGATTATGTGGACCCGGAGATTCTGAAGCTGAGGCGCCGTATAGAGAGACAGGAGGAGACCGTCGCCGAATACGAGATGGCCGCCGAAGAGTTCAGACTCGATGCCGATGCGCTGTACACCGACTATCAAAGGACCAGCGAACTCCTTGCAGTCCTGGACCAGCAGTCGAAGAGGCTTCCCTGGGACAAGCTGTCCGAGGGGGCAATGAAAATTCCGTTTGTTTCGTCCATAGACCCGTCGAAGAACAATGTGACAGCCATTCTGAGCGGGCGCAAGGTCATCTTAGATTACACGAAAGGCGTGGACACGAACGCCTCCATCATATATCAGAAGGGAAAGGACATCGGCGAGAAGGGGAAAAGAGCCGAAGACGCACTTAAGATGAGCCGCGAAGAACTGGAAAAGAAAGAGAAGGGATTCGAAAAGGAGAGACATATTGCGCTTACCCGCGCGCAGCCCACCAAACAATTCTGGTTCAACCGCTACAAGTGGTTCTTTACCGGAACCGGAAAACTCATAATCGCGGGAAAGGACGCCCGCAGCAACGACAACATTGTCAAAAAGCACCTGAAGGACGGCGACATATATGTTCACGCGGACATACACGGCGCCCCTTCGGTCGTTTTCAAGGAAGGCGGCGTTGCCACGCCCGATGAGCTGAAACAGGCATGCGTTTTCGCATTCTGCCATTCCAAGGCCTGGGTTTCTGCCATGTCCGACGGGAGCGCGTTCTGGGTCTATCCCGACCAGGTCAGCAAGACCCCGAATCCCGGTGAGTTCGTCCCCCGCGGAGCCTTCATAGTGCGCGGAAAGAGGAACTACGAATATCATATACAGACAGAGCTCGCGGTCGGAGAGATCGATTACCAGGGAAGCAGGAAGATCATGTGCGGCCCGAGGGACGTCATCGAAAATACATCCGAAAGGTACTTCGTCATAAGGCCTGGAAGAGGCAAGAACAAGAAGACCGCTTCCGATATTGCGAAAGCTTTCGAAGTGCCCGAGGAAGAAATATCCGGAATATTGCCGCCCGGAGATTCTGAAATAGCAGAAAGGTTCTGGCCTAAAGAGTCCAGTAACTAATCCGGACGTGGCGCTCGCGCCGGAATTCGAATCCGGGTCAAGAGATCCGCAATCTCTCAGGATATCCAAGCTACCCCACGCGAGCAAAAAGGTGCGGAAAAAGTCTTGCGACTAAGGTGTTTAAACCTCAGGGTGAGAAAGGTAACGTGAGATATATCCCGCGATCCTGTTCCTCATCATAATCGAGGTTACGTCTGTGAGGGTGCTCACCATCTCCTTGTTGCTCTCAAAATCCCTGCTGAACGCCTGGGGATACTTGTTGAGGAGCTCAATGGACACTCTCTTGATGTATGTGGGTCTTATCCTTCCCATATCTTTCACCGAGTGAACCGATTAAGTATATGCCCTATTTAAGGCTTTTTAACTCTTTTGGGACGGCCGCAGGACTTGCTGCCTTCTGGGCAGGGGCCCCTGACGCAGGGGGGACCCGCATCCTTGAAGATCGCGGGGGAGATTTCCCTGCAAAGCCTGAGCATTTCATCTGCCATCTCGCGGATCTCCCACTGGGCTCTCTCGCAGCACCTGAGATCGAAGAAGTGCAACAGCTCACGGGCGTTCATCGTTATCGTGATGTTTGTGGTGCAACCGTTGGGCAATATGTACCTCGCGTCCTCGGCAGGAACTTTTTGGCCCAGCTTGGAATATGCTTCCCAGATCTTTTCCATGGCATCCTTGTAGATCTCCAGGGCCTCGGGGTCGTTGCTTACGGTATGCGGTATCACATAGGTAGGCTCCTTTAGCGGGACGTACCTCTGCGACTGTTGCGAGAAGGACGCTATGCGATGCCTGACCAGCTGATGTGTAAGCGACCTCGATACCCCTGATACCGAGAATGTGAAAACCGCATGCTCTATCACGGAATAGTGTCCCATCGAAACGATCTGCCCCAGCGACCTCTCGGCGTCCGCCGTCCCGATGAGCTCGTCGGCGGGTTTGTCGGAGTAACACGACCTGCCCGCGGCGGCGCATATCTCGCCCGCATCCCTGGTGTAAGAAAGAAGCGTAACTCTCATAGGATCATCCAAGCCTTTCATACCATATATCGGACATCAACTTACCTATCTTTTGCTCGTCTCTTATATCCGCCAAACGAACCTTCCTTACGTCCATGTCTTTTGGAAGCAGCTCGACTATACCTTCGACGTGCGCATCGCCCACGACCGCTACCATTTTGTCGTGTCTCTTGGAAGCTTCTACGATCTCCTTGGCCATGGCTTCGTTGCGCTCCTTGTGAAGTATGCGCATCATGGTGGGATAACGGCGCCGCATCTCGTCCATATATTCCTTCTCGTTATCGGAAAAATCATTCTGGATCTTTTCAACATCTTTCCGCGAGGACCTTCTGTCCTTAGTTCCCGATACCCGCCAGCGCAACTTCTCGATGAATGACATCTCGTCCCACATCCTGAGGAGCATCTCGACCACATCTCCGTCCATTAGTATTACTTCGGCGCCGGCCGCCTTCCCGGCCCTGCATGCCTCAAGAAGTTCGAGTCCTGCATATGTTCCGAACTGGGATGCCGTGCGGCTCTGGGCCTTACTCAAGGACTTCACTATTCCAGGCAACTTTATCGGTTTCCGGTCCTTCGGATGCTCGTACGTACCGTCCATAACTTTGAATCTTTTCTCATCAAGCTCCACCAGCACTGCATCGGGCCATGTGTTTTTGATTATGAAACGCACCTGCTCATCTATTTTGAAAACATGACCGGTGCCTATGATGAGCAACATCGTCCATGCCATGGTACCAAACAATAAAATTGTTAGGTCTAAACAATATACCTGTTGAAATACGGCCCGGCTTTATGCCCAGGATAATCAAGGTCGCGGACCCGACAGAAGCCACGGCGATTTTCCCGCGTTGGTTACATCTCATTCAACATGAGCGAGAGTCGGCTTTTTGCATTCTTAGGACCGAATGCACCGGCAAGAGCATGACCATCACCGTGATCCGCACGCTGCTGGGTCACGATAAGGGAGATATCGCCGTGGACGGCCACCGCATCGGGGAAGAGAACGGCAAGATACGGAAAAAACGGGCATAGTCTTCCAGAACGGGTGCTCGGCCATCTGCTCACCGTGAGGGGGAACATCAGGACCGGGGCGCCCTGTACGGACCTTGTATAAATTCCCTTAGGTCAGCCCTGGACGCGAACTCCGCAAAGTACCCATGAACTGGGCGGGCGTGTTAAAATCGAACTGCCCGGGACCAGGAATTCAATAGAACCGATTTCCCGTCGCAAAGCTGCATCGACGCGCTCGAGGTGAAGATGGGCACCACGGACGATGCTACCATCAACATTGCCAGAGAGATTGTTATTCGAGTTTCGACGTAAAGCGCCGATACCCGCTTCGATAGTGGCATCGACCGAACAAAATATGCCGATGTTCTTCAGGAACCGCGCTTTGGTGTTCTTTTCGTTGATGGGGGCGCTTGTGACCTTCGACCTCGCGCATCCACTGAAGGATTCGTTCATCTCGGGCACCGAACGCGCCCGGCGACGCGACGGTGACAGGCCTATGGCTTATCGAAGGGCTGTTGCGGTTGTCTCCCGGTCACTACAACCGCTGGTCCTCCGGGCCTCCTTGTGTCCGACCGTCGGGAAGGATCGAAGATTCGGGGCCTCTCCCGCGTCCGCATTCATCCTCACCG
>WOYN01000073.1 GCA_011620825.1 Candidatus Methanomethylophilaceae archaeon
CGTATGTACTGAGTATAAGCCCCGTAAGCGGCGCTTCATGGATATTCCACGTTCCGAACATCGGCAATGTCCCGGCCATGGCGGAGGCGATGGACAGGCAGCACATAATGGGCTCCACCGATGGCACGGAGGAAGGAGACATGATCGGTCTGCGGGACGCGCTTTACGGTCTGGATATCGAAGGAGTCGTGGTCGGGGCCGTATGGTCCGATTACCAATGGGACCGCATGAACCGCGTCTGCGGAGAAATGGGACTGAAAGTATTTGCGCCGATGTGGAGAAAGGACCAGAGCATGATGCTCCGCGAAATCATCTCCTCCGGAATAAAGGCAATGATAATCGGATACTATGCGGAAGGCTTCGGGTCGGAGTGGCTGGGCAGGGAGATCGATGATGAGGCCATAGCGGACCTCGAGGAGCTGAACCGGGAATACGGGATCAGTGTCATAGGCGAGGGCGGGGAGTACGAGACCCTGGTAATGGACTCGCCGATGCACGTATATCCATTGGAGATCGCAGGTTCCGACAGGGTCATCGGCCGCAACTCCGGAACGCTCAATGTGGTCAAGCTGACGAGAGGCTCTCGGGAGCGTATCTCCTGAGCCTCAGGGCGTTTGCGACCACCAGCAGGGAGGATGCGGACATCGCCGCCGCAGATATCATCGGCATCATGGACACGTTGCCGATGTCGAACAGATAAAGGACGCCTGCGGCTATCGGGATGGCTATCATGTTATAGATGAGGGCCAGGAAAAGATTCTGCTTGACGTTCTTGATGGTGGCCTTTCCAAGCTCTATCGAGGCCGGTATGCATCTTATGTCATCGGTCATCATGACCACGTCGGCCGAGTCCATCGCTATATCGGTACCGTTGCGGACTGCAAGACCCAGATCAGACTGGGCCAGGGCGGGCGCATCGTTGATCCCGTCTCCGGCCACTGCAACATATCTGCCTTCTGTCTGAAGGTCTTTCACAACCTCGAGCTTATCCCCCGGAGTGGCGCCCGAAATAACATTATCGATGCCCACTTCCTTGGCCACCGCATCGGCGGTGGCCTTGTTGTCGCCGGTCACCATTATCACCTGCGCGCCGTTGATCTTCATGCGCGAAACGGCGAATCCGGATTCGGGCCTGACAGGGTCGGAGACCGCTATGACGCCCAGAGGTTCGTTTCCCTTTGCGACATAGAAGTATGTCATTGCCTGGGCGGCGAAGGACACGGCATCCCCGTCGTATTCCGAGACGTCGCACCCTATGTCCTCCATCAGCTTGGAGTTGCCTACGGTAACGACCTCTCCATCGACCGTACTTCTGACGCCGCCTCCCGTGACCGAGGCGAAGTCGATGTGTCCGGGGATATCTATCCCTTCCTTCTTCGCGTAAGAAACCACAGCCGAGGCGATCGGATGCTCCGAACCGCTCTCGGCCGCCGCCGCAAGGGCAATTAGCCTATCTCTGTCCGACCTGTAAGCTGTTCCCGTGACCTCCGGGGACCCCACAGTAATAGTGCCAGTCTTGTCAAGTATAACAGTATCTATGTCTGCTGCCCTCTCGAGTGCCGATGCGTTTTTGAATAAGATCCCCCGGTCCGCGGCCATCCCGGTGCCCACGGTTATGGCCAAGGGGGTTGCGAGCCCCAAGGCACACGGGCACGATATCACGAGCACGGAAATCAGCACGGTGAGCGCAAACTCCAAAGTTCTGCCCGATATGAGCCAGACGACGCATGCCGCCACAGCAATGACGATAACGAGCGGAACGAAGATCCCGGCCACGCGGTCGGCGATCCTCGCTACTGGCGCTTTGGTGCCCTGGGCGGTCTCGATCATCGAGATTATCTGGTACAGCACGGTGTCTTTTCCGGTTTTGACAGCTTCCATTATGAATCCGCCCGTTCCGTTCACGGTACCCGCAAAGATATTGTCACCTTCGGACTTGGGCGTAGGCATGCTCTCTCCGGTCAGCATGGATTCGTTCACGGAAGATGTGCCAGATACGATTATTCCGTCTGCGGGGATGCGGTCTCCCGGTTTTATCGACAATCTGTCTCCTTCAACTACCTCCGATATCGGAACTTCCTTCTCGACACCGTCGCGTATTACGGTCGCTGTCTCCGGCTGGAGCCTCATCAAAGCCCTCACGGCCGAGTCGGTCTTGATCTTGGAGCGCGCCTCCAGGTACTTTCCGACGGAGACCAGGGTTATGATCATCGCGGCCGATTCGTAAGTAAGACCGCCTGCAGATCCGCCAAAGAGCACGATCGCCGTGTTCCAGAGAGCGTAAAGGAAAGAAGCGGCGGTTCCCAGAGCCACAAGCGAATCCATTGAAGGGATCCCGGCTAACAGGGCGGGGAACCCGCGGATATAGAACCTCCTTCCCGCGTAAATCACGGGTATGCACAATATAAGTTCAAGGACGGCGAGCAGAGCGCGCTCATCGGAAAGCCAAGGTATTCCTGCGAACATGTCCGCCATGGCTATTATGAAAAGGGGGACTGTGAACAGAACCGCGAGGATGAGGTCGCGTCTCATGCGTAAAGCTTCCTCGGCCTCGGCCCTGGCGATCGTTTCCGGATCGTCATCGATGGTGGAATATCCGGCTTTTTCGATTATTTTTACAAGCTTTCCGCGGTCCGTTTTTTCTGGATCGAAACTGACGGCAGCTACGCTGTTGCCGAAGTTTACCGCAGCTTCGTAGACCCCGTGAGCGGACTGCAGTGATTTCTCGATCCTCGTCGCGCATGCGGAACATGACATTCCCGCGATGCGGAGGGTTATCCTTTCACGGCCCTCAGCCGAAGAGACCGCGCTTCACCTCCGCCCTGTAGCCTGCGTCCACGACCGCACGGACAAGGTCCCTGTCCGTGGAACGTTCCTCGTCGTAGACCACCGTGGCCAATCCCTTCTTCAAGTCGATGGATACTTCGGACACCCCTTTTACGGCTCTGAGGGACTTATCAACGCTTTTGGAGCACATCTCGCAAGTCATGCCTTGGATCTTCAGAATGGACTTTGCCATACGCATGCATCGGAGTACGAGTATTTGAAAATCAGTTACGGTTCTCGATGGCCTTGACGATCTTGGAAATCTCGCGTTCAGGGTCCTTCCACATCCCCGGGGTCCAAACCCTGTGCATGCTCCACCCGTTCGATTCAAGGTACTTCTGCCTGTGATAATCTCTTTCTCTGGTAGACTGGGACATTTCGTAGAGATGGCTGTCGCATTCGATTCCCAGGATGTAGTTCCCGTTCTGCTTGACGGCCAGGTCGATCTGGTATCCGCCGATGCCCACATGGCGGTCCACCGTGTAGCCCTTGCGGACCAGCGAATTGTATACCCTATCTGCTATTCCGCTCTCGGATTCTATAATCGGTGCCTCCTTCCACCTGTCGTCGTTGAACGAACGTAGGATGCTGTCGGCCATGCGTCTGTCCCCGTCGCTTATCGCTCTTGCGTACTGCAGGTATTTCCTGAGTATCTTCGGGCCGGCGTTCATGGTCTCTTCGACCTTCAGGTCCTCGGGATCGATCGAGGTGACTATGTGGATCTTTCTTTTGGCGCGGCTTATGGCGACGTTGAGGCGGTTTTCCCCTCCGCGGTTGTTCAACCAGCCGAACCTCTGCATCATCTTGCCCTCTTTGTTGGGCGCGTAGGCGACAGAGAACATGATGACATCGCGCTCATCCCCCTGCACGGTCTCGATGTTCTTTATGAAAAGTCCCACGTCCTCGCCGTTGTCGAACCTCCTCAGTTCGTCGTTGATGATCATTCCGAAAGTCGGGTCCTTGGCGCATTCATCGTCCAGCATGTCGTTTATGAGGTCCCTCTGGGATGCATTGAAGGTTATCACTCCAACGGTCTCGTTGTTGTGTCTGTTCAGGAAGAAATCCCGAAGCATTTCAATTATCTTCTTTGCCTCGGCCACGTTCCTGGTGTCGTCCCAGATGCCGTTCACCCTATGTACTTCGATGGGCGGTTTTGCCGGTTCCGAGATGTTGGGGGAGACATGAAGGCGTCCGCCGTAGAAC
>WOYN01000051.1 GCA_011620825.1 Candidatus Methanomethylophilaceae archaeon
AGGGTGCACAATGTGCGGATACAGGCAGGCCTCCCTTCCAGATATGACCGAGGCGGACCTGATGTCCCAAGTAGACAGTATAGTCGGGAGATACAAAGGCGAACCCTTCGTAAAATTCTACACCTCCGGAAGTTTCCTTGACACAGGAGAGATTCCCATTGCAGTCAGGGAGAGAATATTCGATGAATTCTCGGAATGCGAAAGGATACTCATCGAGAGCCGCCCGGAGTTCGTACACGAAGACACGGTCGCCTCGCTCCCAAAGAGTACAACCATAGCGCTGGGTCTTGAGAGTTCGGACCCCGAGGTCCTGCGTACCTCTATTCACAAGGGTTTTACGCCAGAAGAAAGCAGGAAGGCCGGGATCAGAATCCAGGATGCCGGACTTTCGGTGCGCACTTACTTATTGCTCAAACCGATCTACATCATGGAGGGACAGGCCATAGAAGATTCGGTCAGGTCGGCATTGTTTGCTGACCCTTATTCCGCCGAGATATCCATAAATCCGCTGAACGTTCAGTATGGCACACAGACGGAACGTCTATGGAAGCGCGGAGAGTTCAGATCTCCGTGGATATGGTCCCTCGTCGAGGTCTTCAGGCGTCTGTCTGGAAATGTAAGTGCCAGACTGATATCTTCGCCATCAGGCGGAGGCTCTCAGAGAGGAGTACACAACTGTGGTGAATGCGACCGCAGAGTGTTGGATGCCGTGGAAAAGTTCTCTTTCTCGCAGGACATCAGCGACCTTGACGCAAGTTGTGCATGTGTCGAAAAATGGAAAGATTATCTCAGGGCCGAGAAAATGCTGGGCACGGCGGCTGACCTTGAAAGAGGAATAATTAATGACCTGGCACTTAGGATGTAAGCATATGGTTGACTACGACATTAAAAAAGGTTGGGCGGGAAAGATCGAAGGCGACGGGCTCGAGGCTCTAATGAGGGAAACATTCGGCAACGCCGAAAGGAAAGGCGCAGCGGTCGTCTCGAAGTTCGGGGTGCTCGAAAGCATCGAGGCCGAAATGACTTCCAAGACAGTACTTCGCCTCGAGACGACGAACGTCACAGGCCCCATGACAGACGACGATATCCTGAACACCAAGAGGAAACTCAACGTTTTCGTGGAGGCGGCCACAGGTTTCGATGTCAAAGCACGCAAGAAACGTGCCCAGGACAAGGCCAAAAAAGGGCTGCTCTGAAAAATCGCAACCTATCGTCCTTTTTCATATATATGAGGCAGAGGTTTTAAGTACAACATGGGAATACCATCGCTAGATTGGACTATATGATGTCCGACCAGACGCACGGGCTATGCTGTAGCATCCCATGCTCGCCCTGCACAAAAATTTGATTTTGGGGCTGAACAGGCGTCACGGTCGGAATATCCAGACGTTCCGTCGATTAAGACAGCGAGGTTAGCGAAGAGACCCTCGCAGGAAGTGAAAAATGTCACAGAGGAGACGTCCAAAGAAAGGATCCAGGGCATACGGCCCTAGGAAGAGAGCGCAGGCACAGAGGCCTAGGTTGGACTCTTGGCCCGAGGTCAGCGGTGCCCCTAAGATACAGGGTTTCGCGGGCTACAAGGCCGGGATGACGCATGCCTTCATCGTCGACAAGCGCGCCAAGAGCACGACATCGGGAATGGAGGTCCAGACCCCGGTAACCGTTATCGAGGTGCCCCCCATGAAGATAGCCGCGGTGAGATTCTATGAGAACAGCACGCTCGGTCTGAAGACCGCCGGCGAGGTTTGGGCAAATGGCCTGGACCCACTTCTTGAAAGGAAGATGAGGGTGCCCAAGGAACACACTGCCGAATCCTTCGCCAGGTACGACGGTCTGGACATCGAGGACATACGCGTTCTTGCATACACGCAGCCCAAGCTCGTCAGCGGAGTGCCCAAGAAGGTCCCCGAGCTGATGGAGCTGAGGATCGGCGGAGGCACTATCGCGGAGAGGCTCGCCTATGCCAAAGGGATCCTGGGAAAAGAAATGACAGTAACCGACTTCGCCCCGGAGGGAGCGTTCGTCGATGTAATCGCAATCACCAAAGGAAAGGGATTCCAGGGCGCCACCAAGCGCTGGGGGGTCAAGCTTCTGTCCCACAGGAACAGCAAGCACCGCCGCATGATCGGCAACCTCGGACCCAAGAGGCCCGGATATGTAAGGGGAACCGTCCCTATGTCCGGTCAGATGGGGTACCACCAGAGGACCGAGTGCAACAAGAAGATCGTCAAGGTAGGAGAAGAGGGCGCCGAAATCAATCCCAAGGGCGGTTTCCTCAACTACGGGGAAGTAAGGAATGCTTACATTCTCGTGCGCGGGTCGGTCCCCGGTCCCACTAAGAGGATCATAAGGCTGAGAGATGCAACAAGACTGCCCAAGAAGGCTGACACAGGAGTACCTGAGGTAACGTACGTGTCCACCGAATCCAAGCAGGGGGCATGAGGATGAAACAGACAAACGTTTACAATGTAAGCGGAGAGGTTTCCGGAAAAACGGACGTCCCCGCAGCCTTCGAGACCACATACAGGCCTGATATAATCAAGAAGGCTGTCCTCGCGGCAGCCGCTAATTCCAGGCAGCCTTACGGACCCAACAAGGGCTCCGGACAGAGGCACTCCGTCAGCACATGGGGAAAGGGACGCGGTGTCTCCCGTGTACAAAGGTTAAAGGACGGAAGGAAGGGTGCACAGTCACCCAACAACGTCTCCGGACGCAGGGCGCACCCCCCGATGCCCGAGAGGAAATGGGAACAGAAAGTCAACAAGAAGGAGCTGGCTATTGCACGCAAGTCTGCACTTGCCGCCACGGGCGACGCAGAGTGTGTGAAGATTCGCGGGCACAAGTTTGACGATACGGTATCGTTCCCAATCGTGGTCGAGGATGCCTTCCAGGAAATCGCGACCACCGCAGAGGTGGCTGAGTTCTTCGACAGGATCGGCATTGGATATGATGTCGACCGCGCCAAGGACGGAACCAAGATCCGCGCAGGAAGGGGAAAGATGAGGAACAGGAAGTACCGCACCCCCGTATCTATACTCGTGGTCGTCTCGGACAGGGAAGTACCGGTCTTCAAGGGCGCCTCCAATTTAGCAGGCGTCGAGGTGGAGACTGTCGGCACGCTCAACACGAGCAATCTGGCCCCCGGAGGGGACGCAGGAAGGCTCACGGTGTACACCCAGTCAGCATTTGCAAAGATAGGAGAGTGGACTCAGTGAAGCAGAGCGATGTTCTGATCAGACCGTATGTTACAGAGAAGTCGATGAACCACACGTCCGGCACCCCCACTCAGGGATTCAGGGACGGGAACAGGATCGAATTCATTGTTCACAGGCAGGCCGACAAGCCGACCATCAAAGCGATCTTCGAGGAGCGCTTCGAGGTCAAGGTCGACAGAGTCTGGGTAAGAATAGAGAAAGACGGCAAGCACGCTATCATCAAGCTTGCGGAGGGATACTCCGCAGAGGATGTAGGCATGAGGGTCGGAGTATTCTGAGGTGAGATGAATGGGAAAGAGATTGAGAACACAGAGAAGGGGGCGCGGAACGCCCCTCTACCGCTCTCCCAGCCACAGGCACGTTGACGATGTCAAGCTACCCCCGATGAACGAGGGCACAGGAATCATCGCCGACCTGATACAGGCACCCGGCAGAACATGCCCCCTTGCCGTTGTGGATTTCGGCGGGAAGTTCGACTACCAGCTTGCGGCCGAGGGAATGAAGGTCGGTCAGACGGTCGACGTCGGCGGCAACACAGTCAAGCCCGGAAACATCACGGTGCTTTCCATGATCCCCGAGGGGACATCGGTTCACAACATCGAGGGCAAACCGGGAGACGGAGGAAAGTTCGTTAAGACCGCAGGCACATCCGCCACGGTCGTCAGCAGAGGTGACGAGGTCGTTCTTCAGATGCCATCGGGCATACTCAAGGATTTCCACCCCGCATGCCGCGCAGCGATAGGAATAGTCGCGGGCGGCGGAAGGGTCGAAAAGCCGCTCGCTAAGGCCGGCAAC
>WOYN01000030.1 GCA_011620825.1 Candidatus Methanomethylophilaceae archaeon
ATCTCGGCCACCACGTTCTCCGGGTATCGTTTCTCTCCGTCTCCGTTGATTTCGACAACGTACAACTCCGACACGCAACCCGTACTGCTACGGCAGTAATTAATTCCGCCGATTTTCCCTGGTACGCGGTCATTGGGTGCGACTACAGAAAGGATTACAATCTTATGACAGATATGGGGTCAGATGAACAGGTCCAAGAGCATCGAAGAAATATACGAAGAAATAAGGGAATACGATATCGTCATAACGAACGATGCCCCGCTCGCGACCGCTTTGAATGCACGTATAGACCGACCGACCATCGGAGGCTTCGCATACACGCCCAGACAGTTGGCGGCCGACCTTTCGATACAGATACTCGGCGAGCCGCTGAGGAGCGACCTTGACGTCGTTGCCACCGTTTCCGACGAGACAGGTTACGGGTTCAAATATGTCCATGGCGAGATTGAAAACATCAGAAACATAAGGAGATACACATCGGACGTCGAGAAATATCTATACTCACGCATGTCCCGCAACATCTACAATTCTTACAAGGTACTTCCGACGATAGAAAAGGCGATGGCCATCTTCGTCCCCGAAACATACCATGAGAACAGCAGGCCAGGGTACGTCATTTCCGATAACATGTTCGCCGGAAGGAAGACCGCCGTGATCGGAGTGGAATTCTTCGACGACCTCGACAAGCATTTCATACCTATAGAGCACGAGGAGATCGGGATAATCGTTGAAGACGAAGATTTCGAAATCAGCGAAATATTTGAGATAGGCAACGACAGGCAGATCGCCGAGAACGTCGTCGACCTGATCGACTCCGAACGCGCCACGGATGTGGCCATCGTTATGGATACGGAGAGCAGTATCGCCGATGCCGTCCGCGCCGCTTTGTATAGGCGCGGAATACCGTTCAAGAATACTATGGCCGTCCGCGATCTTTCCCAGATAAGGGACTATCTGCGGTTCCTCGCCCTGAGCGCATCATACGCAACTATCAGGGTCAGACATGTGAGGGAGCTTTTCTCCGCTTACAAGGGCACCATAAACCCCAAGCATGACAACGTGCTCCTTTCCAGGCTTCCGGAGATCGGGGGAAGGGCGCTGGAACTTGCGGAATGTATGAAGAACCTGGAAAAAATGACATTCCTGGAGGTCTGCGACCTGGTGGTGGGCGAGCAGCACAGACCGCAGGTCCATATCCTGCTTGAAGAACTGAATTTCACAGAAAAGAAAGTGACTCCGCAACTGATCGGAGAAATGAACTACGCCGTGAACAACGTATCCGAGCTCCACCACAACGAGCAGATACCCGACAGCGAAAAGAAGGGCGTTCTGTTGGCAGACTGCCACCGCTCCATGTTCGTCGACCGTCCTTTCGTAGCGTTCCTCGGAATGGGAGAGGAATGGGGCAATAAGATAATCGGAAGGCAGTATATCGACAAAGAGGCCGAGGTGGAGATGGACGCAATGAAATTCAGGGTCCTTCTTCAGCAGGGTACATCCCGCATTTATGCTGTGAACGCCACAAAGAACGGTAAGGTCGCCCGCCCCACCTCGCTGTTCGACGGCATCTGCAGATTGGAGGGCGCAGTGCACCCCGTCACTGGTTTCGGGGACATTGCCCGGGTAAGAAAAGGAGCATGGTACAGGGAAGAGCCCGAGATTTTTCCCTATAACGGCTCCGAACCCATAGATTGCGACGCCGACTATGATTGGAAATTTACAAAATCATCGTATAACAACTACTGCAAGTGCCCCCGTGCGTTCTATTATGGAAGTCTCGTCACGACACCGGACAACGAGCATACCGCATTCGGCAACCTGCTGCACGAATTCGCCGAGATGTACGTCTGTTGTCCCGACCATGTCAAGAAAAAAGACCTCGAATATTATGCTAAACGCATAGGCGAAACATACGCCGGTCTTTCGTGCCCCCTCATGGAGGGCGTGGATATGGACCGCATACGCATAGCCCTTAAAAACCTGATTACTTTCATAGATGTCCAGAGACGGGGACCTGTCCCCTTGGATATAAAAAACACATCGCGCAAATATCCCAACGGTCTCATGGAATCAGAGGGACTTGAGATGTGCAGCAGCTATGCCGAGAGAGACATGATATCTTCCAAGTATCCGATATACGGCAAGTTCGACCTCCTCATCGGCCCATGCTCGATCGATTACAAGACAGGAAAATACCATTCGGAAGCCGATGTGACCAAAGGCCTCGACCTTAAGAACAAAGGCTACGTGGAGACTCAGCCCATGATATATCTCGCGCTCACCCGGGAGGCATTGACGGAGGGAATGCCGATATTCCGCCTTTTCTTCATATTCGGCATCGACGGACGTGTCAAAGACGGGGCCTCCGTGCTTGCCAATACGGTGGACGTGCGTCTGCTGAAGGAAACAAAGATGGAGGCCTTGGCAGACCCGAATTCGCCCCCAAGAGAGGATTTCGAGGGCGTAAAGAGCTATGCCGCGATGTACGAAGACTGGGATTCTTTCATATCGCCGATACTTTCATCGGGTCTTTCTCCCGAGAATTGGGAAAAGGACAGAGTGCTGATCGATTCCATATTGTCATCATTAAGATTGCCATCCAACAAAACAAACATCAAAAACGTCGTGGGCGCCTTGAAGAGATTAAAGAAATTTTCAGAGCCCGACTACTGGGCATGCAAAGGAGAGGTCTGCATCCCATCGGACTCCATGGACAAATTCCTCGAGAAACTCTTGGATGATTACGCCGCCGCTTCGGAAAAAATGAGATCGAGATTCGCCCCGGAGCCGCGTATGGATTGCAGCAGATGCGATTTCATTTCAGTTTGCACCCGCGAGCCTGTCATCGCAGAAGAGGAGGGCAAAGAAGATGTCTAAGGAGCCGAACCGATCCCAAAAGAGCATCGCCGAGGGGCTGGACGGGTTCTATGTCGTGGATGCCGGACCCGGAACAGGCAAGACATTCACTATAGTCAGCAGATATGTGAACATCCTTAGCAGACCGGACGTCCAGACGAGGGATATCCTGTTGCTCACGTTCACCAAGAACGCCGCCGCCGAGATGGAGGAGCGCATCCGCGAGAGGCTTGCCGAAACGGATCTCGGAAAGGATACAAGACTGATACAGGCAGGGACCTTCGATTCTTTCTGCTACTCGATCGTCAAAGAATCGCCTGAGTCTGTCAGCGACTTCCTGGGTTTCGGCGAACGCCTGACCCGCAGCGCGGCGCTTGTGGACAGCGAGGCGCTCAATAGGGAGTATTTCAGCGACTTCTTCGACCGCTTCAACGCCGAGCGTGGCAGCAGATACGGCGATATCGCCGTGATAGCCAGCACCATCTCCTCGGATGTGTACGCCTTGATCGGCAAGCTCATGTCGAAAGGAATCGTCCCTCTTAGCAAAGGATGGTTCGGAGGCAGGGACGGCAAGGATCTTCTGGGAGACACTGCGAAGGTTCTTTCATCGCTGAATAGGATGAACAGCAACCCCAAGGACAGAGAAAAGATACTGGATAAGATATCCGAGGATGTCAGCAAGGGGGGACCGATCTCTTCCGAATTCCCATCGGTTTCGGTGGGGGAGGAGCTCCCCCCGGAGATCCTGGAATCTGCGGCCATGGACGACAGGTCGGAGCTGCTGGAGTTTATACATGACGTTTATTATGAATACATACGGCGTTCGGTCGCCGACGACAGACTGACCTACGGCCTGACCTCGGTCTTCGCATTCATTATCTTGTACAGCAACGCTGGCGTCAGGGGACGCATGTCCTGCAGATATGTGATGATAGACGAATTCCAGGACACCAACGAAAACCAGATGATGATCGCACTGATGCTTCTCAAGGAACCGAACCTCTGCGTGGTCGGAGACTGGAAACAAGGCATCTACGGGTTCAGGTTCGTCTCCATCGACAATATAATCGATTTCGAGGGACGCGCCGTGGGCATGCGCTCTTACCTCAACGACGGCATAGAGCGCATTCCATTCAGAATACCGGCTGTAA
>WOYN01000149.1 GCA_011620825.1 Candidatus Methanomethylophilaceae archaeon
TACTCCCAGCCCCATAGCTTCCCTGCATTCAACGAAACTCAGGTGGCGCCCTATCTGCTGCTTCATTCATTCACCCTCGAAATCGTCGTCCTGAAGTTCCTTGAGCCCGAACCTCTGGATCACCGAATCGGGGGTCCCCATATCCTCTACGACGCCGTTCCTTATGAACGCGACACGATCGCAGACGTTCTCGACGAAATCCATGTCATGACTGACGACAACGAACGTTTCGCCGAGGGTCTCTCTTGCTCTGATCACGGATTTGGCGATTATCGTCTTGGTTATCGGGTCCATCGTCCCCGTGGGCTCGTCCAATATTATGATGCGCGGCTCCCTTATCAGGACCTGCGCAAAAGCTATCCTCTGGCACTCCCCGACGCTGAGAGTGTCGGGGTATGAATAAAGTAAACTCTCCATGTTTTTCTTGTCGAACCCTACGCTCTGAAGCACCTGGATCGCCTTGAACTTTGCAAGTTCCGCAGGCATTCTGGTGCCTATGCTCGTCGTCAGGTTGCTGAGTATGTTGTCAAAAGGATAAAGTGTATATTCCTGATGCAGGAACCCAATATACGGTGTGGCACGGCCTTTGCCGCTCGGACCCACTTCGGACATATCCACCCAGTCATCCCCGATCCTTATCTTGACGGACCCCTCGGTGGCAGGCGTCATACCGGCGATCATCCTTGACGTAGTGGTCTTTCCGGCACCGGATTTTCCGACCAGGCCGAACACCTCGCGTTCCATGATATCGAACGTTATTCCGTCCACCGCCTTGACCACCCCTCTGATAATCGAGAAAAAGTGCTTCTCTGCGTTCTTGAGCGAGATTATCGGGTCTCCGAGGTTCGCGGTCCTGGTCCTTTCGAAAGTGTACCCTTCCATGAATTTATCGGTGATTTCCTTGGGTTTCCCCTGCATCACCACCTCCCCTGAATCCAGCCAAATGGCTTCGTCCGCCATTTTGTCCACGGCCTCAGGCCAGTGGGACGCGAAGACCATTGATATTCCTCTCTCGTCTATATAATTTACAAGCCGCTCGTGCATTAATTCGGCCGTATACGGGTCCAATGTCCCGGTCGGCTCGTCGGCTAAAAAGAAAAGGGGATCTCTGGCTATCTGCCTCGCAAGGACTATCCTCTGCTTCTCCCCCCCGGAGAGATCCCTTGCTATGTGCGTTGTCCTATGGGTCATGCCCACGAATTCCAGAAGCTGAAGGGCCATATCTGTCCGGGCCTTGCCCTCGGCACGGTCGCCAATCGCCTCGAAGATATTCTCGATGACCGTCTTATCTCCGAACAGGGCGAACGTCCTCTGAAGCATTATCGCTATGCGACCCTTAAGCTGGCGCCTGAGAGGGTCGTCGTCTTTGAGCGACCAGAAGTCCACTGTAATCGTTTCGGTTTCGCAACCGCATTTTGTGCATGGCGTTCCTTCAAACGGAAGGTCAAGGTTTCCGCATTCAGAACACCTGTTTACTCTGTACAGCACTCTTCCGGAATCGGGTGCGTAATCTTCGCTTCCCCTCAGCATCATAATCAAAACGCTCTTGCCTGCGGCACTTTTGCCGATAAGACCGAGTATCTTGCCGGTCTGGATTGTGGCGCTCACATTATTAAGAACAGTCTTGTTCCCGAATTTTTTGGAAACGTTTTCGATAATAACGAAGTCGACCGACTTTTGAACCATGGATGATAAAAGCCACCTCGATATAAAAAACGCGCGAGCAACCGGTGAACAAGAGCGATTGTCTTTAACGTTAACACAACTTTACAGCGTTAAATACTATTGAAAGCCAACATCCATCAATTACTTTATTTAGATGGATGAATGATACATCCATATGCCTATTCAACAACACAGGGGAGCTGGCGGCCCAATACCCAAATTCAGCGATTATCATATTTGGAAAGCGTTGGACTGTCTGAGTAAAAACAGCCCCGTAGGACGGAAAAAACTCTCACATCTTCTGAATATAGGCGAAGGCAGCACAAGGACCATTCTCAGCATACTTCAGGAACACGGGCTGATCGACATTGACAAAAACGGCGTGTCCATAAACAAAAAGGGATTTGGATGCTACAATTCGATGTTCATGGATGTCCGACCGATAGAAAAGGGGAGCCTCACCATCGGCGATTTCGACTGCGCCGTGCGTATCCCGAAGATCGCCCGCAGGGTGAAATATGGGTGCGAGGAACGCGACATTGCCATAAAGGCTGGAGCGACCGGCGCTACAACGCTTATCTGCAGCAACGATAGGCTCATTTTCCCCGGGTCCGGATATACCGTGGAACCTGAACTGAACGATATTCTGAGGAAGAACATCACGATTCGGAACGAGGACGTCATAATCATCGGAACCGCCTCGACCCCAGAGATGGCCGAAGAAGGAGCTGTGATGTCCGGCCTTTCACTCTTGGGAGGGCTTCAATTCGATAGGGAGCTTAAGGACATCCTCTCCCATAGGAGCACCAGCAATGAACTGATATCCCTCGCCTTCGCAATCCACGACCTGGTGGGGGGGCTTCCGGTATGCGCCAAGAGCCGTGACAATCTGGGCATCAGGATCGAGAACGGCGTGGTGATAGACAACGCCTATACAGGTCCTGTTTTGGAGGAGGTGATAACGGTCGGGACCACCATACGCAAGATTGCCACTTCAGGACCGTACAAAGGTATAAAGGTCATCGTAACGCCTATCGACCTGGATAACCGTGTCATCGCGGCAATAGGTGTCGTCGACATACGTTCTATGGCTGGCGTTGACAATCTGATTAGACTGAGTAGTGACGAAGATGACTGACCATTGCAAGATAGCGGTAGATTCGGGCGTCTGCAGGATGATTACAGCAATCAGTGCCCGAGAAAATGAGATGGGGCTTGTCGAACTTACGATCGAGAGCGATTGCCCTCATATCCTGATGATGTCCTGGCACATGGAGCCCATTAGTCCATATACGGAAGTAGAGGCACCTATGTGCGATACCGAAGTCTATAAACTGGCCAGCAAATATCTGCCCCATGCGGCCTGCCCAGTCCCCTGTGCCATGGTCAAAGCGATCGAGGTCGCCGGAAACCTGGGCCTAAAAAGAGATGTTTCAATAAAAATCGAATGATACGACAGCAAAATCATAATATGGAGAAATAAAATGACAATCATCAGCGAGGGTCCGGAACTTCCTCTCAGCATAGTCGGGGGCCTCAGAGGCGTAGTGCACAGTTTTTACCTGGACGATAAAATACTCGATGACCTGAGGGCCGAAGAAGCAACCGTACGGGCAGGGGGTGGAAATATCCAGGTGGACAACCAGGGGTTCTCGCAGGCACTGAAGAGACAGCACGTGATATGCATTATCAAGGATCCCCGCTTCAGACCCCCGCCGGAGGCTACTGTGATTTTGGTAGATTCGTGCGGAAATCTAATGGGAACCGAGGTATTCCCGTTCAACTCCAAAGAATACGAGGCCCGCGATGACGTCGTATGGCTATCCGACGGCTTTGTTCTGTTCCCTGAGGTAAAAGGAACTGGAACGGAGACTTTCGTAATGCCTCCGGTATCTTTTCCGGAGCTCAATCAAAGCAACGGATGCAAAGATGTTATCTCATGCAGCCCATCTCCCACTTCCGATCTGATGATCAAGAGGTACTACGGATATGAGGACGACCCGCGCCTCGCCTCGATCCTCGTGGCATTTAACGAATGCTGATTAGTCCAACGTAAAGTTCCCTCGCATCTCCTCTACCTTACGGGAGAGGCTGACCACATCAGTGACAGAGCTTATATGACTGGTCAGAAGCCCGGAAACGGTCTTGTTGATAAATCCCAGCTTGACGTCCAGGGCTTCGGCCATGCTCTTCTCGACCTTCAACTTGAAGGAATTGACCCTCCACGTGTCGAGGTCGATCCCTATATCGGCTATCGTTCCAATGGTGACGAGGTCCGAGGTAACGACCTTCTTGCCCATCAACGCGGTCGCCTTATTGGTACCTGTATTAT
>WOYN01000056.1 GCA_011620825.1 Candidatus Methanomethylophilaceae archaeon
TAAGATATAACGTCGTCCGGGTGCAGCCCGAGAAGCAGTTCGTTTTCACATGGAAAGAGGCGCTGAATTTCGACGGAAACAGCGGACCGTACCTTCAATATGTACACGCGAGAGCATGCAGCATGCTCCGCAAGGCAGGAGATTTCGAACGCGATATCGATGCCTCTAAACTCACGGACGAGTACGAAATCAAACTCGTCAAGGTCCTTTCGAAGTTCAGTTCGATCGTCGAGGAGGCCGGCAACCAGAAACGGATCCATGTGCTCCCGGCATACGGACACGAGGTCGCCTCGGCCTTCAACCAGTTCTACGCAGCTGTACCGGTGCTGTCGTCCGGCGAATGCGCGAACGCAAGGCTCACTCTGGTGGAGTGCTCGAGGATAGTACTGAGGAATGTCCTGGATTGTCTGGGGATGGGTGCACCGGAGGAGATGTGATGGAGATAAGAAAGCTGAAATTGAAGGACCTCGAGGGGGTCCGCAAGCTTGAAATATCCTGCATCAGAGAGTATTTCAAGGATACAATCGAGAACAGATGGGAAGACCTTCCGGAAGAGTGGAAGGAGGATCTCGGAGCTAGCAGCAGGAAGCACTTCAGAGCATATCTGGAAAGCGGGCTGAGCTTCGTCGCCGTGGAGGATGACGAGGTCATCGGATTCCTCTTTGCACAGATGCTGCACCACATAGCGGACGCAGAAAATCTCGTATGGATCGAGAATATGGGCGTTCATCCGTATTTCAGGCGCAATGAGATAGCATACAGGATGCTGATAGCATGCCTGAAGGAAGGCATCGCCCAGGGTGCGGAGATAGCACACAGCACGATCCAGTCGGAAAATGTCCCGTCGATACTCCTGCACAAGAAAGCAGGGTTCTTCATGGACCCCCGCCAGGTTGCTTTGATGAACCTTAAGGACCCCAAGCTCAGACTTTGAATCTGAAAGCGTTATCGGCAATGAACCCGGTTTCTTCGTCCGTAAGGTGTCCTTCGACCAGGTCGAGGCCGAGTCTCTCGCGGAAAGCTGTCCTCAGAGTATCGGCCACATCCTGTCTGGGCACCGAACGGCCCAGACGTTCGGATATCGATACGGTTCCGGGATAGTTCCGTTCCTTCTGAGGTCTTAGGACCTCGTCAATCAGAGGTTCCGGTTCCACGATGACGGTGCCGTGCTGTATGAGGAATCCTCTTGCACGGTACTGTGCCCCCCCGGATATCTTCATTCCTCCCGATAGTATGTCGTTCGGCTCCTTGTATTCGGCATCGAGACCCAGAGAGCGCAACGCCGACGCCACACACCCGCATATCTCAGTATAGGAGTCTTTCTTGCTTTGAAAAGAATCCTCAGTCGCGATCGAGTAAATGATCTGCGACGGGCCGGTAAGTATCGTGCTTCCGCCGCTTATCCGTCTTACAGCGTGAATACCCAGACGTTCCGATTCTTCAAGTCTGACGTCTCTACCGAGGCATCTGAACCTTCCCAGGGATACGGTCGTTCTGTCACGGGAGTAAATATGCAACGTGGATGGAGAACGTCCCTCCGAAACCTCTCTGAACACGGCAGCGTCGGCGGCCGCGCCGTACTCGGGAGGGACGGTTCCCAGATCTATGAATCTCGAGCTCATTGCCTGCGCTTGCTCTGGTACTGCTTCTTCTCGGTGGTCGGGGCCTTGGCCGAAACGGTCTTCTCAGACATCTTGCCCTTTTTCTGATTCTCAAGTTCCGTGAACGTTATCGACTTCTCGGCCTTGGGCGCGTTGCGGTACTTCAAGAAAACGGCCAAGGCTATAAGTGCGACAATGGCGATTATCGCAATGTACGTCGTCCAGCTGGACCATATCGACTCGTCGACATTGATCGTGAAGTTGGCATAGTTCAGCTCATCGTCGCTGCTGTCTGTGAGGAACTCTGCATCGTCGGATTCGCCCCAAATAGTTAGGTTCTTTGTGCCGGCGGAATCGACAGTGAAATTGAGCGTGACCTTGGTAGAGCTTCCCGCATCGATAGTTATGGTCTTTTCGGCAAGCTTGGATGTGCTGTTTTCGTATGTGATATAGACCAATACGGTCGCTTGTGCAGCAGTGTTGTTCTCTATTACGACGTCGACATATCCTGCTGTTCTGGTGTCAAACCCTCCCGCAGAGATGCTGGAAGTATCGATCATGAGACAGTTGCCTATGGGGGCGGCGTCGGTATCCTCTGAATCGTACAGGGACAAGACCGGCACGGCGATCAGTGCTACCAAAACGATAGTCAATATGGTCTTTTTGCTGTTCATTTGAAAGCCTCACGTGATTATTTCTTCGATGCGCTCCTGCTCTATGGCGCGCCTGATCTCCATGGAGAGTCTCCTTCCGGTGCTCATCTCTTTACTCCACAGGGTGTTCCCATAGGGGTGTCCGACGGACATATGAACATTCGTTCCGCCACCGATACGCGGCGCGACGTCGTATATGAAGAAGTTGAGGTCCTTGTCGACACATGTCTGCAGGCAGAATGGCCCGATGATCCCGGGGTCGTAGAATTTCCGTGTGGCTTTAACGTACTTCTCGGCAAGTTCGAAAGCGTTGTCGAGCAGCGACTCCCTGAGGGTGGCCGAGTTGTGGCCGCACACTGTATATTCAGGTATGATTCCCATCTCTTCAAGTTCGACCTGCTGTTTTCCAGGAAGCCGGGCATATCCGTCCAGGGAGCTCTCAAAACGCCAGTCGACCCCGAGAAGCTCTATCTTCTCATCTCTTTCCTCAAGCGGCGAGTAGAAGAAATCCAGATTGAAAACCGGTCCGATGATGTACTGCTCCATCCTTGCCTGCGATAGGAAATCCGCCTCTATGACGCCTTGGCGTACGAGCTCTTCAGACTTCTTCAAGAACTGGTCGTAATCTTTGACCGTGAAGAATCCTCTTTCGAGCTTTTTCACCTTGTGGTGAACTTTGACTATTGTCAAACCGTCGATATCTTCCGGTTTTTCGACCTTCTTGGGGAAGGGAAGTCCGGCCTGTTCAAGAATCCAGTAATAATCTCTTTCGTCTCCTCTTTCCTCGGACCTGAGCAGATTGCGGCTTCCGACTATAGGGACTGCAAACTTATCTTCTATTGCATCTATGCCGCAGTAGGCGACGAGCGATCTGTTGGGGACGAAAAGCACGTTCTTCTTCATCAGATCCTGCTGTACATCCGGTTTCAGCACATCGGCGAACTTGTCTAGCACAATCGCCTCGTCAACTACGCCCCTTACGGCATTGCCGTCACGGTCTCTCTGTGCCCTGAAATAGTTCTTGAATGTCTTTTCCCTGCCGTTCTGGCACACCGCCACGGTCCTGAAACCCTCTGAGACCGCGCCGTCGCATGTGTCCAGTGCAGAATGGGAAGCGAGCACCCCGACCTTCGCTTGGTCCAGATCGTACCCTTCCAGGTTCCTCAGTACCGTGTCCCTGTCTATCACATTAACCCTCTTCCACTCTGTAACCCGTCCCCCATAATATAATTTGTCTGATACACGGGCGCATCACTCGAAAGGCCAAGCCTTCCATAGAAGGTAAAAATACGTCGTCAGCGGTAAAGCAGTTGCATGGATGGAGATGTGCCATCGAGGGAGCTCTGGCTTGACACCGAAGGCATGCTGTCTGCAGGATATTTAGGCGAATTCGAAATTGCCTTTACGTTCTGTGGCACTGTCTGCATAGGCCTGACCTGAGCATGTCCGCAAGGGCGACAAACAGTTTAGAGGAAAGCCTCGCGGAAATCCCGTCGGCCCCGGGATTCTTTAGGACACCATAACGGGCCGCACTTTTTTCTCAAATCCGGTACATTAAAAATAAATCGTATTCTGGAAAGAGAAAGGCGACTGTAAAGCCTTAAAACTGCTTTTTGTTTTCAATGTCAGGCACCCACGTATGTGGATATTTAAACGATCATTACATCGCAATG
>WOYN01000009.1 GCA_011620825.1 Candidatus Methanomethylophilaceae archaeon
TTTTAACTGTCATTTAACACAGTAGTTATAAATGTCCCATATACGATGATACGACGTGGATGCGCTCATAATATTCGCGATATTGATCATACTGGTCTTGATTGCACTGGTTGTAGCGGTGCTGAGATATGAGTTCAGCAACGGGAACCAGACATTCAAAAGAATGATCCGGAGCGGAAAGATGTCTTCCACTGGTTGCTACTATAATTCCGAAAACGGCGAACTGGAGCTTGCGGCAGATTTCGGAGGCGCCACTCTCAATATGGTCGAACTGACCGCGAGAGAGGCGATAGCCAGGAAGAACGGTGGGATATATCTGGTGTTCATCAGCGATGGCCAGAAACAACGACCGATAAGGGCCATGATATCCAAGGCTCCGATCACAATGGAGGCTGCAAGGGCCATCATGGACATAAGGCACGGTAAAGGCAATGGGGTGCTGAACGTCTATACATACAGGGAGCAGAGCGCATTTGCCCTTGCCCGCGGCAACATTGAGATAAAGCCCGTCTTGCACCGAGGAGGGCACACCCATAAATTCAACCACTACCACCGATACTACAAGGAAGAGGAAGAGGGAGAAGAAAGATCCCCACGTGCGTTCTTCGGAGAGCAGGCGGAGTCGGCAGAAGATGATAAATAAATTGATTTCAGATGATTAAAACGGTGGATCCTGTCGATCCGATATTCTGCCAGTGACATTGAATGAGATCATCGCATCGCCGGGGCCCCCTCATGAACGAAGTTCGGGGCAACACCGGAGCGGACGGGCCCATAGATGCGATAGAAGAGATATGATCACTATATGGCCATCTCGGGGATGCGAGTGATCTTTTCTTTTTATCTGACGTATGTTTATATATCGGATTGTCAAATCGGCGTCTGGATCGAGGAGAAGAACGCATAGAATGACCGATCATAAACACAAAGCGCCCGGTGAGATCTTCATGGCCGGGGGCATCTTCTTCGTTGCGTTCGCCATATCTGCCATGGTGAAGTTGGGATTCGGTATTTCGACAATATCGTCGTTGCCCTATGCTCTTCACCTCATAATTCCGTTTCTGTCCTTCGGTGAATGGAACTTTGTATTCCAGATCATTCTTTTCGTGATACTGGTATCAATAACCAAGAAATTCAAGAAAAGATACATTGCTTCGTTTGCAGTCGTCCTGCTGTTCGCTGTCATGCTGGATTTTACGGACTCCCTGATCGGAAGCGTGCCGGAAGAGATCTACGTGAGGATGCTTCTGTTCGGAGGAAGTTTCCTGTTGATGTGCTTCGGAGTCGCCCTGATGATCACATCCAAGATGCCGTTGACGATAGTAGATATGTTCTCCAACAGCCTGGCATCCTATTACCACACTTCGTTCAGGAGGATCAAGACGATGTTCGATGTTACTTGCCTGGTGGTATCCGCGGCAGTCTCGTTGTTATGTTTGGGCAATCTTGCCGGAATAGGCATAGGGACCGTTGTAATAGCTATAATAACAGGGACATTCATCCAGGCATTCGGTACGTTGCTGAAAGACCATTTCGACGTGGAGCCATACTTCGAGACGCTTTACAAGAAAAGGAAGGATAAAACGAAGAGCACCGGGACAGAGGAGTAATGAGATGGTCTACAATATTCTGGTCACCACCGACACGGGGGATAAGAGCAAAGCATCTGCGATTTATGCCCTCAAGCTCGCAAAAGCCGTGGGCGGAAACGTCACGGCCCTCTACGTCAACGACTCCACAAATTACGTGAACAATCTGGCCTGCGACACCCCCCGCATCAGGGGAGAGACAGCCCTCGGCTGGATCGTGAACAAAGGCATGGAATTCGATATGAGTGTCCAGACGATGATCGCAGACGGTATACCGGCGGACGAAATAATAAGGAGAACGTCGGAGTTCGACATTTTGGTGATGGGCACGGCCGGAAGAGCGGGCGCGGCGCATCTTTTGCTGGGAAGCGTGACCGAGAAAGTGATCCGTTACTCTAAATGCCCCGTTATCGCGGTAAGGAACCTCGACCCGGACGCCCCCTTCAGGATGGAGAAGATGCTAATCGCGACCGATGGAAGCGAATACACCGCTCCCGCGGTGAAAGAAGGGCTCAAGATGGCCAAGGTGACCCCCGGCGTGACCAAGATCACAGCTCTCAGCGTTTTTGACAATAGGACCATCTCTCGCGTATCGGGGAACGTAGATACGGAGACCGCCTGCGAGAGAGCCGTCCGCTATGTGTATGAAGAGGGCTTAAAGATCGGGCTCGAGGTGGAGAAGAAGATCGTGCCGGGAAGCCCGAGCGAGGTCATAGGCGGCATGTCCGCATACTACGATATGGTGGTCATGGGCACAATGGGCCGCACCGGATGGAAGCGCTTAAGCATGGGGAGCGTCGCCGAAAAGACGGTCAGGGAGGTCAGCTGCCCGGTCATGGTGGTCAGGTACAGGAAAACGCACAAGCATTCCGAGTCCCCGTAAGGCGTCCCAAAGCTCACATTTCGGTCCTCAATATCTGGCTTAACGGTCAGGCTTTTAGATCTCATGAATAGACGCGTGTTTATGTATCGTCAGGTTTAGCACTGTTCCGTTAGGAGGACCACCGAGCAGGACGTCAGGCGACGAGATCGAAGTACTGGGCGGGATTTTCATAGTCCTAGGCTTGTTTCTCATTGATTTTTCATATCGCTGATGATCGCCCTCGGTTTCGGCATATCTATGATATCGTCACTGCCATATGCTCCTGATCTCGTTGTGCCAGGAATTTCTTTTGGCGCGTGGAACCCGATATTCCAGACCGTGCTCTATGTGATGCTTGTATCGGTCACCCGCAAGATCAGGAGAACTCACATAATTTCATTCATGATGGTCCTGTTATCCGCGGCGATTCTTTATTTTATAAAGATGATGATCGGAGCGGTACCTGACGAAATCCACTTGAGGACATTTGTGTTCGGAGGAAGCCTCCCGCTGATGTGCTCCGGAATAGTTCCTATGTTAATGTCCAAGATGCTGCTGTTGATCGCAGATCTGTTCTCGAACAGCCCTTCGCATACCATCACGCTTATTTCAGAAGGATCAAGACAATGTTCGACGTTTCATGTCTGGCTATCTCTGTCGCAGCGTCGCCGGTTTTCGTGGGAGACCTTGCGGGAATCGGGATCGGAACAGTGGTAATGGCATCGATAACGGGAACGTCCGTCCATGCGTTCGGTACTTTTCTGAAGGAGCACTTTGACATACAACCCTATTTTGTAAAGTTCCTGAACACTGAAAACGCAAGTATAAACGATGTCGAAGTCAAAGGGCGGTCGGGTATTGGTCCGATGACCGTCGCTTCACATTTCAGAGGCAGAGGTGATCGAAGATCAACAAACCTTAAGTTTGCATGAACGATAATGCCGCTTCACATCGCGTCCTTTATGGGAATCTTGGAAACGGCATTTCTCAAATGCGATTCAAGCACGGTATAGAGCCGAATCACAGTGGGCACAGACGCAACTTTGTCCTGAGTTCGACAGTTAGGCCTGACAAAGAGCTATCGAAAGACCACATAATCCTTTGTCCAGTACGGGCATTCAAAATCGAGGTTGCCGTAGGTCGCGAAAGCACATGAATCCCCTATTTGTCAAACTCTGGTTTTGTTCTCAAAGTTAGAATTGTCGGCGTGTTTGGCGCAGAATTCGGCCACCTTTTGGCAGAAAACAGCTGGTGTGTTTCAACGTTCGCTGTCCCCCCAGTTTCTGAGACTGGGTATACTCGCGGCAACTATCAGCGAGGCGCACTCTACGAGAATCACCAAGCACACGTTATTTATAAAGTCCGGGTCGTTCGCCGTGGCCGTCGCGGCTATTCCTATGATCAGCCCGGCTACTGCTATTG
>WOYN01000076.1 GCA_011620825.1 Candidatus Methanomethylophilaceae archaeon
GCACGGCCATAGCGCTCGCTCCGATGGCGCCGCACATTTCGGAGGAAGTGTACCAGCACATGGGGGGCAGCAAACTCACAGTCCACATGGAAGACTGGCCCGTCTGCGACGAATCGCTTATCGACGAGGGGCTCGAGCACAGCATGGCGCTCATACAGAACATAGTCGAGATAATAGCCTCCGAGAGAGCCAAGATGGGCAGCAAGCTCCGGTGGCCTCTGCTCAGAGCGTACATACGCGGAACAGACGGGAACGTGAACAGCTCCGTCAAGACCTTCGGCGGTGTGCTGGCCCAACAGGCCAATATCAAGAACATCGGATATCTCTCCGAGGACATGGTACCTGAAGGCGAAACCACGGAAGTGCCGTTCGACGAGGGCGACCTGTTCATCGACTTCTCGGTCACGCCAGAAATAGAAGCCGAAGGATATGCCAGGGAACTGATACGCAGGGTCCAGCAGATGCGCAAGGACATGAAACTCAACGTCGAGCAGTTCATCAACTGCGACGTAAAGGCCGCGCCGCGCCTGGTTGAGCTTCTTTCCTCATGGAAAGACCACATCTCGGGCGAGGTAAGGGCCAACAGCCTTACGTTCACCGACAGCCCCGGAGGGGATGAGATCAAGACGTGGGACGTCACCGGTGAGGACATCGTGATCGGCATAACCGCCGCAGAGCCCTGATCACATATCCAGCATCGCGGAGACCGCCTCGTAAGTGTGCTTGACGGTCTTCCTCGACAACAGGTCTTTGGGCTCCACCCACTCAAAACCCAGGTTCTCGTGGTTCAGCTTCGGCTCTGCCGCCTTGAGACGATAGAGGAAAGGATACACTTTCCATACGGTGTCCTTCTCTCTGACCGTCACAACCCTGCCGGACCTGTCGGGCGCACGTACGTCGATGCCGGTTTCTTCCATGATCTCGCGTACGGATGCTTCGACCGGCGACTCGCCGAATTCGATCTTTCCGGCGACGAGGGACCACACCCCTGGGAACGAGCGTGCATTTTCAGGACGCTTCAGCATAAGCACCTTTCCATCCACCAATATGGCGGACGATACGGACTCGATAATCTCCACACCTTCCACTTCGACCGCGCCGACATCTGCATCGACTGTGACCTTGTCTCCGTCGCGCAGAAGAGAAACGTCGATACGGTCTACCATCGGTATGGATGATATTACCGCTCCGGTCGTAACTATCGTCTCGGCGTTGTTGTTGATCACTGCCGCCGGGGCCTTTCCGTGGATGGCCAGGTCATACATGACATATGATCCTACTGTGCTTCCCTTACCTGCAGGGAACACTAACACCTTGCCGGCGACGTTCCCCTTTCCGGAGTTCAGCTCTCCCGTGGAGCCGTCGACCCCCCCCAAAAAGCTGAACGGTTCGTCCAGCTTCAACACTTCGCCTTTGGCCTTGCCGGGGGATATCGAGCGTCCGGAGAAGATCAATATACCGCCTCCATCAGTTTGGCGATGTCTTCGCACATTATGCTCTGCGAGCAAAGCGCCGGCAGATAGTTCCCCGCCTTGGCAGAGTTTGTGCCGGTACGCGAAAATGTTCCCTCGATGGGTGCGACCACCATGCATGTGTCTGCCAGGACCGGGCCGAATTCTTCCAGTATCCTCACATCCTCGCCGCATTTTTCCCTGGTTGCAGCTGAAGTACAGAACCATATCACCGGAGAACCCTGTTTCTTCTTTTTGCCTTTAAGCATTGTTGCGATCTCATGGATCTCCTTCTCGGTCAGATGGGGGCACCCGAGAGCTATCAGCTGGACGTCGTCTGCCGTGTTCAGTGTGTCGTAGGCAACTTTGAGTTCTTCCTTGCCAACATGTATCACTTCGAGGTCTGACACATCGTAGTTCCCAGCCTCCGGCGTTACATTCTCCGCATGCCAGATCGCCACGGAACCGGCCGCCGCCATTGCCGCGGAGAGAGTCTTTGCCTCTTCGACACCTGTGTCCTTGGGGAGTCCTCTGAAATACGGGACGCGACAGCCGATGGCACAACCTACGGCCTGACCGAGAAGCGAATAACTGAAGACCGAACCATCTATGTCCGCGTCTATCAACACTGATGGCACCCTCTTGTCATCTAGATGGAGCCCGTAATTCGCCGTTTTACCGAGAATTGCCGCGGCCAACGCTCCCGGCCCTCCTTCTCTGTTGGTCCTTGCTCCGATAAATGAGTTCACGAATGAAAGTGCCGATGACTCCGCCCATGCCACATGGTCCCCGAATTTCGGGACGTTTTCTCCGGTGTAAGGGGTGCATGAACAGGTGGTCCTCACCCCCATCTTCCCATAGAGCTCTACAATTTTCTGCTGCTTTACGGCAAATTTTTCGGATATATGCATTTCCTTCCATCTGCAGAGGTCCATTCCTACAGGGTTCAGGGTCGTCAGTACAGATACCTTTGCGCCTCCGGCGACCTGGTCGCCGAGATATTTCAGTCCGCCATCGCCGATCGTCTTGTATGAAGCTCCGGAAAGGTGAGCAGAGGTGATGTCGATAAGGTCCTCGGCACCGTAGACCTTGCCGAGAGCCACGAGAAGCTCCATCGCCTTGCGGCGGCTTTCCCCTTCTTCGCCTTTGAGAATGTTTTCTTCATCGGGTCTGAGTTCCATGGTCCTGAATATACAGTATATGTTAAGGATTTGTCCATGGAACTTGCCGTTGTGTCGATAAATCTGATTAATTTGATAAGTAACCGCATCTCCTACCTTTACGATAGGATTACTTAAACCATCGATGCAATTACCGCATCCTATGAAGTCGCTGACTTTGGTAAGGTCTCCGAAATACGACCGCGAAGGCGGGATAAGGATAATGTCGCCTCAAGACACTCTGAAAAATACTCTCCCGCTGCTTGCCAAGGCCGGTTTACTTTCTCCCGAGGACATCACAGGAAAGGACAACGTGGGCATTCCTGTGTACTCGATTTCCAGGCCGGACGCGGCCGAGGGCGCTGTGTCAAGTTACAATGGCAAAGGGGCCACCTACGAACAGGCCAAAGCCTCAGCCGTCATGGAAGCTATGGAAAGATACAGCGCAGAGATGCGCGACGATGACGAGCTCGTATACGGGACATACGAACAGGCCAAGGACAACGGGCTCACTGTAGACCCTGCCGATCTGATACTTCCGATAGACCGTCTGAACTACTATCGTAACGCAGAAATCGCCTGGTGCGAGGGATGGGAGATGTTCAGGGGAGAGAAAATCTGGGTCCCTGCATGCGCAGTATATCATCCCTATGTTCCGAACGGCGACCTCCAGCTCTTCAGATACAACACGAACGGGTTGGCTTCGGGAAACACTATAGAAGAGGCGATACTTCACGCGACTTTCGAGGTCATCGAAAGGGACGCGTGGTCTCTGGCCGAGGACCGGGAGATTGCCAACGCAGATGTCGTCGTAGAGCCGGATTCCGTTCCTGGAAGACTTCTGGAGGCTTTCCATAAACAGGATGTCGAGATCAGACTCAAGGACATTACCACCGACGTCGGCGTGACCACGATAGGCGCGGCCTCCGATGATGTCAGGACCAAGGACCCGGAGATGCTGACGATCGGTGTCGGCACGCACCTGGACCCGGAAATAGCGGCCGTACGTGCGATAACCGAGGTCGCCCAGAGCAGGGCTACACATAAACAAGGCGTGAAAGTGAATGCTAAGATTCAGAGGGCCACCCGCGATATGGGATACGAGAAGATCAAAAATATCAATCGTCTCTGGTATTCCGAACTTGATCGGAAAGTGGAACTCAAGGATATGAAGGACGAATCGACCGATTATGTTCTGGATGATATAGAGGTCGTTCTCGACAAACTGATGAACGCGGGTTTTGACATGGTCATAGTC
>WOYN01000002.1 GCA_011620825.1 Candidatus Methanomethylophilaceae archaeon
CCAAGGGCGTGGGCAAGACCGCCACGCAGGACGAGATAAAGAGCGCTTACCGCAGGCTCGCCAAGAAATATCACCCGGACGTGTCCGAGGAGCCCAAAGGGGTCGCCGAGGCCAAGTTCAAGGAGATTTCGGAGGCCTATGAGGTCCTGTCGGACCCTGACAAGAGAACGACATACGATACGTACGGCAGCGAAGCGGTAAACAGCCAGTTCTCCGGTGGCGATTTCTCATGGGACGACTTCACCCACGCGGAAGATATCAGCGATATCTTCGGGGATTTCTTCGGAAACATCTTCGGAGGGGGGAGATCGGGATCGCAGAGCAGAGGACCCAGACAGGGCAACTCGCTTAGGATGGACCTAGAGATCTCCCTCCTCGACGCCCTCAACGGGGTCAAGAAGGAAGTACAGGTCCCCCACACGGTGATGTGCGGCTCGTGCAAAGGCACCGGTGGCAAGGACGGCAAAGTAACCAACTGCAGCCAGTGCAACGGCACGGGGCAGGTGCGTTCGGTCCGTCAGACCATGTTCGGAAACATGGTCTCGGTCTCAGACTGCCCCAAATGCCGCGGGAGCGGCAAGTCGTACGACGAACGTTGCCCGGAATGCCGCGGGAGCGGTTATACCCAGAAGACCTCGAAGATCGAGGTCAGCATTCCCAAGGGGGTCGACGAAGGCTCGACCCTTACTCTGAGGGGCATGGGAGACGCAAGCTACAACGGAGGGCCGGCGGGAGACCTCTATGTGATCGTCCACGTAAAGAACGACAAGGCGTTCGACCGCGACGGTGCGAATCTCTGGACAGGGATAACCACCACGTATCCGAGGCTGGTGCTGGGCGGGCAGGAGGAGGTCAGGACGCTCGAGGGAGAGAAGGTAATACTCACCATTCCCAAAGGGACACAGGTGGGGTCCGTGCTGAGGATAAACGGAAAGGGCATGCCGAGGTCCGCCAATTCGTTGACTCGCGGCGACCTGTTCGTGCGCGTAAAGATAGACATCCCCACCAAGGTGACAAAAGAAGAGGCCGAGTTGCTCCAGAAACTGGACGACAAGGTCGGAGTGAAGAAGTCCAAGCTCCGCAAGAAGATCGACGGCATCTCGGACAAGATCTGAAAGGGAATGGCGCCGAGGGAGAGATTCGAACTCCCGAGGCCTTGCGGCCAGCGGTTTTCGAGACCGCCACCTTACCGGACTAGATTACCTCGGCTCGGCGTGACAACCCCCTCCGCGTATTTTTAAATTTCCTATGATATGCGGAGCCACAGTCCAACATAAATATCAATCTTAGACAATACAGTAGGGGAAATAAAATGCCAGAAGACATCACCGAACAGATAATCAAGGCAAAATCCGCAGCCGTAAAGCTTTCGGCATTGGACACGGAGACCAAGAACAAGGCCCTTGATGCGATGGCGGACGCTCTGGACAGGAACAGGGCCAAGATCCTCGAAGCCAACGCAGAAGATATGTCTGCGGCCGGGAAGCTTGTGGAAGAAGGCAGGCTCGGCGGGCCGATGGTGAAAAGGCTGAAGGTCGACGACGTCAAGATAACAGGCATGATCGAAGGCGTCAGGGACGTGGCATCCTTGGACGACCCGGTCTGGGAAACGATTTCCACGATCGATCTGGACGACGACCTGGCGCTCTACCAGGTCCGTTGCCCGATAGGGGTCATCGGAGTGATATTCGAGTCCCGTCCCGATGTCGTCCCGCAGATCATGTCCCTTTGTCTGAAGAGCGGTAACGCCGTAGCATTCAAAGGCGGTTCCGAGGCTGCCAAATCCAACAAGGCGCTGTTCGAGGTATTGGTCGAAGCGGCGTATTCGGCCGGAGTGCCGAAAGACACGTTCGTGCTCATGGAGACCCGCCATGACATCAGCGCGATACTGGGAATGGACGAGTACATCGATCTTCTGATACCGAGAGGATCGAACTCTTTCGTACGGTATATCCAGGAGAACACAAGGATCCCGGTGCTCGGCCACGCGGCCGGAATATGCACCACGTATGTGGACTCCGACGCAGACCTGGAAAAGGCCCTCCGCGTAACTCTAGACGCCAAGATCCAGTATCCGGCCGCCTGCAACGCGACCGAGAACATACTGGTCCACAGGGCCGTCGCTGAAGAGTTCCTTCCTATGATGTGCGATCTCTTCGCAGATAACGGGGTGGAGATCAGGGCGGACCCCGACATTTCACGTATCAAAGGAGTCAAAGGAACGGTTCCGGTATCCGAAGATGACTGGAAAACCGAATATGGTGCGCCGATCGTTTCAGTAAAAATCGTGGATTCAATACAAGAAGCGGTCGAATTCATAGGGAAGTACGGCTCAAATCATACTGATGCGATCATCACCGAAAACACTGCCAATATGAAGTACTTCGCAAAAATGGTAGACTCTGCCGATGTGTTCGTCAATGCGTCCACGAGGTTTGCCGATGGATACAGGTTCGGCAAAGGTGCCGAGGTAGGGATCAGCACGAGCAAGATCCATGCAAGAGGTCCGGTAGGGATGGAGGGTCTTATGATATACAAGTATATTCTGATCGGGAAAGGTCAGGAGGTCCGCGGATATGCCGACGGCTCCAAGAAGTTCAAACACATACATGTGAAGAGGAAGTGCCCGCTTTGAGCGAAAGGAAAGATCTACTGGGCGAAGTCGAGCGTGTAGTGGTGAAGGTCGGAACGTCGTCGATAGCGAGGAATTCGCCGGAAGAGTCGATGAAGTTCCTTGAGAGCATTGCGTATCAGGTAAAATTCCTCAGAGGAATGGGAATAGAAGTCCTGATTGTATCTTCAGGAGCCATAGGGCTGGGGCTCAGCGTCCTGGGGGTCGCGGCACATCCCAATGACATACCCATGAGGCAGGCCGCCGCGTCCGTCGGTCAGTCGACGCTGATGCATAGATGGAACACCGCATTCGAGAAATACGGGCTCATCGGGGCACAGATACTTCTGACCATGGATACGTATTCGGTCAGGGAGACCGCTAACAACATAAATAATACAATCAAGACCCTTCTTGCCAACGGTGCAGTGCCAGTTTTCAATGAGAACGATGCCGTATGCACAAAGGAGATAGATGCGGTCTTCGGCGATAACGATACTCTGTCCGCAGTAATAGCCAGCAATTCGGATTCCGATCTGCTTATAATATTGTCCGATGTGGATGGCCTGTACAACAAGAACCCCAAAATTTACGGGGACGCCGAAATCATCCGCACTGTGACGGACATCGACCTCGTGGAGCACATGGCAGGAGACCCTACGACCCGCGTGGGCGTCGGAGGCATGAAGACCAAGCTCGAGGCCGCACGCATATGTGCGGATGCCGGCTGCAAGATGATAATCGCATCTGGTTTTGAAGATAACGTGATACTTGATGCGGTGTCCGGAAAGGACGTGGGGACCATATTCGTCTCCGATTCCGCAATTCCGAAGAAGAAGCGGTGGCTCAAGTCGGCCAACCCCCGTGGTTCCATTACCGTCGATAGAGGTGCCGTTAGGGCGCTGAGAAAGCACCGTTCGCTGTTGCCGGTCGGGATAACCGAAGTATCTGGCATATTCGATTCGGGAGATATGGTGGCTGTCGTCAGCGACGGCGAAGAAATCGCCCGTGGAATATCCAATTACTCTTCCGACGACGTACGTTCGATGATAGGTCTCAGGAAGTCCCAAGCGGATGAAGCTATCGGCAAGGACCGTCCGGCAGATGTAATACACAGCGAAAAAATGGCTCTTCTGTAATATTGATTGCCGGACTCCCCGCCCCATGGGGATATACCGGATGCGTCCAGGTTCATCTGGCTCTTATCAAATACCGTGTCCGGCTCTGCAGCCTTCTGCGCTTATAGCCCTTTAGGG
>WOYN01000155.1 GCA_011620825.1 Candidatus Methanomethylophilaceae archaeon
GCCGTCGAGACCATGGATGCGCTTAAGCATGCGGGATACAAAGTAGGTATTCTGACCAGAGGCGGAAGAGATTACGCCGAATCTATTCTGACCATCTGGAACATCTACGAGCGTTTCGATGCTATCGTCTGCAGGGACGACTATCCATACTGCGATGCCAAACCCTCGCCGATGGCAATGAGAAATCTGGCTAGAGAGTTGGGCGTAAAGCCGGAAGAGATGCTGTATTTGGTGGACTATCTTAGCGACTGGCACACTGCCCGCAATTCGGGGGCAGCATTCATGGGGGTCCTCTCGGGCAGCTGCACTCTCAAAGATTGGAAAGACGCGGGGGTCACAGATGTGATCGAAGGGATCGGAATATTGCTCGACCGGATATGATCATTCCATTTTCCCCTGCGTAATTTTTCCGAATGCTGTTTTCACAACTATAGCGACAACGAACAACACGCCCATCGTCACAGAAACAGTGGCCCCCGGAGGTATGTCCACTCCGATGGATATTATCAGGCCGAAGAACGCCATTATCAATGAAAGTATCACTGACACTATCATCATCTCTTTCAGGCTCTCCGTGAACATGTTCGACATGGCAGCGGGTATCGTGATGAGCGCTATCACCATCACTATGCCGACGACATTGAGTGCCACAACGCATGTCATTGCAATGATGACGTAGAGTATCACGTTCATCACTGTGACGTTGATCCCACTCAGCTTGGCGTGGGTCTCATCAAATGTCAGGGCCTGCAGGTCCCTGAACAGCGTTGCGATAACGATCAGCGAAATTATGGTGACGACAGCTATGATTTTGAGTTCCGTGTTCCCGACCAGCAGTATGTCTCCGAAAAGGATGCTCTCAAAGGACCTGGGGGTGACCACCGACCTGTCCATCAGGCTCATAAATATCACACCCAGCGCCATTCCCACGGACCATAGCACTCCGATTACAGAGTCTTCCCTCATCCTTCTGGAAACAGCGGGAAGCGCCATTATGACCGCCGAAACGACCGCAAAAACAGCTGCACCGATCATGGGCGTGAACCATGAAACCGCAAAAACCGACATCAGGTAATATGCCATGCCCACGCCTCCGAAGGTTGTGTGGGCTATACCCCCTGTGACAAACACCATTCGTTTCACTACCACGAGCGTTCCTACGACACCGCAAAGCACGCATGCTATTGCTGCGACTATGAACATATTCTGAATCAATGGCATAGAGAACGCCGCAATCCAATCAACCATGGTTATGACCTCCGCAATCGCAGCTGCCAATATGCACAAGTTCGGGAACGCAGTGGAATCCCAGAGCGATCATCTCTTGCGTTATCTCCGGGGCGTCGTTGACGATCAACCTGTGGTTCATGCAGGCAACACGTTTGACATCGTGGGATATGCTGCTCATGTCATGAGTTATCAACATTATTGCGACACCGTCCTTGTTCAGTTTCCTTAAGATGTCATAGGTACAGTCTTTCATCGAGGGATCGAGACTTGCGGTCGGTTCGTCGAGCATCAGTATCTTCGGTTCCGGCGCAAGGGCCCTTGCCAGGTATACTCTCTGGCGTTGTCCCCCTGATAATTTGCTTATTCTGCTGTCAGCGAAGTCTATGACCTCGGCGTATTCCATCGCCCTCTCGGCGGCCTCCTTATCTTCTTTGGAATAAAACGGCCTGATCCCTTTTTTTGACCTCATGCCCATGAGAACTACTTCTCTGGCGCTTATCGGATATTCGGAGTCCAGATTTTCGTTTTGCGGAACATAACCTATTTTACGTGCCGAAACAACGGGTTCTTCTCCGAACACCTTGACTGTTCCGGACATCGGATTTATCAGACCCAGGATCACCTTGAACAGAGTCGTCTTGCCACCTCCGTTCGGTCCGATCACCGCGAGGAAGTCGCGGTCTCTAAGCTCCAGATTGACGTTGCTGAATACTGCCCTGCCGTCATATCCTGCGGACAGGTCCTTTATCTCGATGGGTATCACTGATTCAGTTCTCCGTAGCGTAAGGAATGTTCTCTCCCAGTATCTCGATCACCTGGGCGAGGTATTCGACCCAGTTTGATGCGAGCACGTTTATTACTATGATATTTACATATATTTGCATGTCCCAAAGCTCTTCCTGAGAAAGGCCGTTGATTTCTTCAGGATTGGAAAGGAACACATTGATCGGGTTTTCTTGGGTCCCCCCCTGAAGCATAGCTATTCCGGTTGGATTAATGGTGGACTGAGCGACTTCCATTAGTTCCGATTCCGTTACATTATCGGGAAGGAGGTATGCCCATGAAGGGTGCCAGACAATAATTTCCGTTGTAGCTTTGTTTGATAGATATTCCTCTTCGAGCTGAACGCAAATATCTACCTTCGCCAAGTAGCTGGCACATCCTGCTTCGAATACAGCTGCATTTTCCGCTTCAAGCTCGATCATCTTGTCCCTTATGTACTCGGCTATAAGTGCCAGGCGTTCCGGGGATGCCCATACGTGTGGATCCGTCGCATGTTCATGTCCTTCTCCGGTGCCCTCGTGCTCCTCTCCTTCAAGAAGAGGATCCATTACTCCAAGTTCGATAAGCTCTTCGCAGCATTCGAAAGTGGTGACGCGTTGCATATCTCTTACGGTCGCGAGGTTGATCTCTTCCCATTCGACACCGGAGCCAACAGCGAAATATGCCACCGTATTGCGGGATGCGATTATTCCCGGAGTGATCTGGGTCTCATGAGGGCTGGTATTGGGTTTCAGAAAGGACACCACCGTATAATCGTCTCCGACTATCTCCTGGACCATTTCCTGTTGCCAGCTCATCGTTGTGTATATGTACTTGGTATCGTCGCTGTCATCGGTCAGGATAATAACTGAAGCCATCCCCGCTATTGCGAGTATCGCGACCAGAGATATTGCAACCGCAGCATTTTTCTCCATAGGCTGCTCCAGATCGATCAACTATTAAAAATTAGCTGGAATCTTAATAACATTTGATTTTCAACGCACGATTTGTTAATAAAAATAAAGGGGTTGCAATAAAGAGTTTATGGACGGTTGCTCACTGAGATCCGTCGCCGAGGACACGGAACCTTCCCTCTTCGACCTCATGCTCCATGTCGTTGTACCTGAATCTTTTCAGGTTGTCACTGAACGTGGTGTCGGCCGGGAGGAGCTTCTTTACTCCTTGGATCAGCTGGCTTCCGAAAGACATGAGCTGTTTGCCCATGTTTATGCCGAACCTGGTCTTTCCGCAGACGAGGTGGCCCGGATTCATGATGTCACGGGGGTCGAGGGCAGTTTTGAGGTCCCTCATAAAGTCGGCTGTCTCTCCGTCATGTATAACGTCCATGTTCCAGGCGAAGAACACTCCGAACCCGGTGGTCCTTCCTCCATAGAGGGAGGCCCTGTCTCCAAGATAGAAGTTGAACGAGAATGCGGTCATACCGAGCAGTGACTCGTCGTCCTTGAAGTAATAAGGCATGAAAAGCGCGGTGCTGCGGTCTACGATGACCCCGATAACTCCTCCGGCCTCCATATTCATGACGTCGAATCCCTTGTAGCACTCGTCGACGAACTCTCCCCAGTGTTTGACGGGGACTATGATTTCGGCGGGAATTTCTCCAACTCCGATCTTTCTGGCCCTGAACTCGTAGCATCTCTCTGACCACTCGTGGTCGGCGATCTCCCTGCCGAGCTTCTTGCCACCGAACTCGGAGATTATCGTGTCGATCTCTGTTTCCTCGAGGTCGACGAATTTGGCATCCCCCTGGAGGGCTACAAGGAGCACGTTCTTCACATTGGGTGCGTGGATCCCGGCCTTCCTCTGGTTGGCGAAATGCTGATAGTCCGACCAAGCAATATGGAGG
>WOYN01000017.1 GCA_011620825.1 Candidatus Methanomethylophilaceae archaeon
GGATAACAACGTCTCCTTTGTCATCGACGAAGATGTGTGAGTATCTGTCAGGCAGAGAAGTCCGAACGTACGGCGATGAGCTCTTACGATGCCGGAGCTGGCCCGTTCGTGAAAAAAGCACTTTCCAACGATGATCGCGATGGCGACGGCTTATTCACATTGGACAGTTGCCTTATGGCCTTAAGGGAAAGATGCCCTCTGGGACTGATTTCCCGGGGGTTCGCCCCTTCTTACCTGCAGAAGAACTTCGGATATGTGTCTGATCAAGATTTGTACTTCTCCTTCGATCGGGCGGCTTACCCTAGAGACGCTGTCACTGAAAGAAGGTGACTGTGAGGACTTCGTGATGCTGCTCGTTGCTCTTCTGGAACGCGGAGGATATGATTGTGGGATAGCGCTATTACATGACCATGCCGTGGCCGTGGTGGCGGTGGAATGCGATATATCTGCTAGTGTCGAGGGGTTCCCGCCGCTGTCTGTCGAATATGGAGGACAGACCAATTACGCACTCGAAACCACGAAAAATTGCTCTCCCGGATATACTTTCTAGGAATATTCTTCGGCCGATATTCTATTTTTCAGAATGGTGTCGGCATAATGTTGCTCTTTTCGTGTTAAACCCATTCGTCCGAGATATCTATCTTACCATTTTTCGACTTCAGATTACCTGCTCCATCTGCTGTCCGTCTCTCCTTTCCGTTGGCGGCCTGCCCCTCCTCGCTCACCGCTCCCGGCGCACCGTGCTTTCGATCTCCGAGCCGAAATCGCGTGGGCCCGGTCGCTAAGGCCGTTCATCACGGGACAGGTCCCTGATGAAAGGAGAGTTCGAAATGACAGCAGACGGAGAGCTGAAGGCGGCCCTTGCAGAGGCCGGAAATGATTTCGGATTCGATACGGTCGATGCCCAGTTCGTGGCGTTCAAGGACTTCCGTGTCAGTGACTGGCTGGCGGATGCGCCGGGGAAGTAGGATATGATGTCTCCATCGAATGCATCGAACTTGAGGAAGTCTATCTGGGAGAATATCCGGAGTTCATTGGGCGCGGGGCATTCTCCGAATGCCATATACGGAATGATGTGGTGATCACAGAGACAGTGTCAGGATTGCCGCAGGACGTTTGGCCAGGACTATCTGGACAAAGTCTCAACACAGAGGTTGTATTCGTTCTCGCGGGCCACTCCTCGACCAAAATGACCGAAGGTTACTGCTGCAGGAAATCACAGGCGGACGCAATGGATCAGGCAAGAAAGGCGTGGTGAAACGAGCAAGGTCGTGCCGTCAAAGTCCTGGATATAGAAAGTGCGACCGCCGGGATTCGAACCCGGGTCAGAGGCTTGGGAAGCATCCGTCCTAACCGCTGGACTACGGTCGCGCGGAACGGCAATATCTCTTTCTACTAATAAAGCTGACTCTCTTTCCGTGCTATTTTAATACTACTGCAATGTTCATTGTCGCGCGGGCTCGTGGTCTAGTGGTTATGACGTCGCCCTTACAAGGCGAAGATCGCCGGTTCAATTCCGGCCGGGCCCACTCTTCATCAAGGCTCAATTTGCGATAGGATAAATACTTGTAATATTATGGATGGATGATATGTCCACATTGGTGGGACATCGCCGGAGACTGCCATAAGCATTCGGTCCTCCTCCTTCCGACCCTCCGGCAAAATTCTCTCCGTTTTTCATGAAGCGAAAGCCGGTCGGAAAATAAAATGATAAAAATGGTGGACCCGGCCGGATTTGAACCGGCGACCTCTGCCGTGTGAAGGCAACGTCATAACCCCTAGACCACGAGTCCAGCCTTTCGACTAATATCGTTACTGTATTTAACGCTCGCGGAAACGTAGAATAAAGATTAACATAGGGCATCTTATTATCATGAACATGCCGGATTCCAAGAAGAACGTACAGGTCGCGAACGAGAACGAATTGTTTCAGAGAGCATTCGACAGTCTGCTCGGGACCGAGAAGAAGGGCTACCCAAGTTTTATCGGCGGCATGATGATCGCATCTGGTAACGATTACGAGCTTACAAGCCCCATCGACAGGTCGATAATATTCGGCAATTTCCAAATGCCCGAAAAGGGGACGGTGGCCGCGGCAGTCGCTGCGGCCTCCGGTGCATCAGAGAACTGGTCGTCCAAAACACGTTCCGAAAGGATGGAGATATTCCGCGATGTCCTGAACAGGGTCAAGGCTCAGAGATACAGGCTCGCCGCATGTGTCATGATCAGCACAGGGATGGTCGTAAAGGACTGTCTCGCGGAGGCCGACAGGCTCGCGGAAGTCATAGAGCAGGCATGCGATGCCGACGGCCATAAGGGTTCCCCCATCGGAGTATGGGGAGTGATATCGGAGCACAACTCGCCCCTGGCATCGCCCGCCGGATTCGCATCGTGCGCGATGATAGCAGGGAATACGGTGGTGAGCGTTCCGTCCAAGGACTGTCCCATGCCGATGTTCATGTTCAACAGCATCCTCACGGCGGCCGGTCTGCCCGTCGGCGTATTCAACATCACTGTCGCTCGCGGTCCGGAATCGGACAGGGAGCTCGTAGACGATATGACCGTCAGGGGGCTCGCGGTATCGGGAAGCGGGGACAGGACGGAGGAGCTGATATTCCTGCCGGTCGACGACGGGCTGAAGTTCATAAACGAGATCAAGGGGATGAATCCCATCATGGTCTACAGGCCGGGAGACCTCGGGAACGTCGCTTCGAGCATCATAGAATCGGCTTTCAGAAGCTCGGGCCAAAGGATCCACTCATGCTCCAAGGTCATCGTAACGAACGATGAGCGGGATAAACTGATATCGGCGATAAAGGAGGCCGCCAAGTCCATCAAGGTCGGGGACCCGGCGGAACCCGGCATCACAGCGGGCCCGCTGATGAATGAGAAGGACCTCGATAGATTCGAGAATTACATCGGGGAAGCGGGAGACAAAGTCATATTCGGAGGCAGAAGGTTAAAAGGCCCGGGCCTTGAAAACGGAAGCTATGTGATCCCGGCGATCGTCGTCGGGCTGATCGACGACTGTGAGCTCGGGAGCTTCGACACGGGGCTGCCCATATTGACGATAGTATCCGTCTCCGACTTCGACGAAGCGATGGAAGAGCTCATGAACACAGAATGCGGGCGGTCTGCATCGATATTCTCGAAGGATGTCAACGCATTGGCCAAATTCGAGGAATTCGCCGACGCTCCGTACATCAATGTGAACAAAGGCACCGAAGATATGCTTCCGGCCCTGGACGCAGTGATAGGGAACTTCCTGGCATGATCACAGTCCTCTGACGGAGACACTCTTCACGTAAGGCCTGGCCGCGTCGTGCATTGCCCTGAGTTCCTTCACGGAATAGGGTTTTACCTTGCCCGCTTCAGGGTCCAAGGTGACCTTGGGACGGAACTGCTGGATGCAGAATCGTTCCGCACCGCTCACAGATCTGGCTATGTCAACGATATCCTCATGGGACAGAACCTTGGGGAAGACAGTGGTCCTGAACTCATATTCGATTCCGGAGTCCATTATCAGGCGGATGCTCTTTTTTATCGTGTCGACATCGCCGTATCCGCCGGTAGCCTGCCTGTACCTGTCGGTCGCGAGCGGGGCCTTTATGTCCATGGCCACATAGTCGACGAGTTTGGCACCGATTATATCGTCCAGTACTTCCGGCGAGCTGCCGTTCGTATCGATTTTGATGCCGAGGCCCATTTTCTTGATTTCTTTGAGAAATCGATAAAGATCCCTGTTCAGGGTCGGCTCCCCTCCGGAAATGACCACGCCCTCGAGAAAATCGCTGTTCTCGGCGATGTATCTTATGACCTCATCTTCATCCACATACTTGCAGATCCCTTTC
>WOYN01000156.1 GCA_011620825.1 Candidatus Methanomethylophilaceae archaeon
AACGCGGTGTAGTCGGCAATTCGCATCGCCTGCTGCATATTGTGGGTTACGATGACCACCGTGTATTCCTTCGCGAGCTGAACGGCCAGTTCCTCGATCTTCTTCGTGGCCAACGGGTCCAGGGCGGAGGTCGGTTCGTCCATGAGAAGAATATCGGGATTGATAGACAGCGCGCGGGCGATGCATAGCCTCTGCTGCTGACCGCCGGACAGTTTCATGGCATACGTGCTAAGGCGGTCCTTGACCTCCTCCCACAAAGCCGCCTTCTTAAGAGATTCCTCCACGATTTTGTCGAGCTTCTTCTCATCCCTTATTCCGTGGATCTTGGGACCATATGTAATGTTGTCTCTGATGGTCATCGGAAAGGGGTTGGGGCTCTGGAAGATCATGCCTATCTGAGCCCTTACGTCCAGCACGTTTGCCTCGGGCCCATAGATATTCTGCCCGTTGTATTCCACGAGTCCCTCCACTCTGCATCCGTCCACGAGGTCGTTCATTCTGTTGAATACCCGTATCAGTGTCGATTTACCGCAACCGGAGGGGCCGATGAGGGCTGTGATCTTGTTTCTCCATATAGGCATCGAGACGTCGAACAGCGCCTGGTTCTTTCCGTACCACAGGCTTAGGTTCTTGACATTCATTGCTAGGTCCGTATCTTTGTTCAATATGATCACCATTTTGTGTTCTTAGAGTAATGATACCTGATCAACGATGCCAACAAGAACATAGAAAGCACGATTCCCAGAAGCACCACCGCGGTGCCGTACTGGTTGGCCGTGGATCCTGTTACCTCGCTTGCCAGGAAATAAAGGTGGTATGGCAGGGCCATGACCGGCTCGAAGAGCGAGAACGACACCTGAGATTTGAATGCTATCGCTGCGGTGAACATTATCGGCGCGGTCTCTCCCGCGGCGCGCCCAAGGCTCAGGATTATTCCCGTGATCACTCCTCCCAAGGCCGCGGGAAGGACGACCCTGTAGATCGCCTGCCATTTGCTCGAACCCATCGCCATGGATGCTTCTATGAGGCTTTTAGGTACGGCAGAGACGGCCTGCTCCGTGGTCTTGATTATGACCGGCAATATCATGAACGCCAAAGTGACCGAACCGGCGATCACCGAGTAGCCCAATCCGAGAGCCATCACAAGGGCGGACATACCGAAAAGCCCGAACACGATGGACGGCGTTCCGTTCAGAGCGTCTACCGCGTTACGGACGGTATGGGTGAATTTGTTTTCGCGTGCGTACTGGGATAGATATATCCCCGCCCCGATGCCCATAGGCAGTGCGATCAATGCGGTGAGGGTCAGGAGCTCAAGGGTACCGGTAATCGCGGGCCAGATGCCTCCGGCGCGCCCCGAGTCGCTGGGCATTCCGAAGATGAACTCGGTGGAGATCGCCGGAAGGCCCTTGACCAGGATATCCCCTATTATGATCGCCAGCAATATCAGCACGAAGACCATGAGCAGCTTAAGCGACGCGTGCGCCGCCGTCTGTTTATCCGTGGAACTGACATATTTCATTCCTTTCGATACCAGGACGTATCCTATGGCGATAAGACCGCCGATTACCAGTGCCAGATTTATCGCGAAGAACAGGGAGAGCATCATCGAGGCCAACGCGAACAATACCGCGGCTTTGAATGTCATCTTGATGAGCGGTTTCACCCTGTGTATGATCCTGAGGGTCTCGGCGTCGAGTCTGTCGACTATTTTGCCCTTAAGGTCGAGAGAGTATTTCGGGGCTTTGAGTATGCCAAGTTTCCTCTTCGTCCTCCTTCCGATCGCGTTCGCGGTAAGATTTACAATTATAACCGACACGAGCAACAGAATCGCGACGGCGAACAGCGAAGAATAGTGAATGCCGTTGTAGACTACTTCGGGCATTTCCAATGCAACGGTGGCCGTCAGCGTCCTGATGTTGGAAAATATGTTGAAAATGGGGTCCGGGATTATGGGTGAGTTGCCCGTGACCATTATTACTGCCATGGTCTCGCCCATTGCCCTTCCGATACCCAGAATAACCGCGGCGATAACTCCGGATGATGCAGCAGGAAGAACGACCTTGGTGGTGGTCTCCCATCCGGTGGCTCCCATGGCCAGGGAAGCGTGGCGATATGAGACCGGCACAGCACGGATCGCATCTTCAGAAACGGATATGACCGTAGGCAGTGCCATTATTCCCAAAAGTATCGATCCCGCGATCCAGGACGTAGAATACATCAACTGGTCGGGGAACAGATTTAAAAGGAACGGACAAAGGACGACCATTCCGAAGAATCCGTAAACAACGCTGGGTATTCCCGCAAATACTTCGCATACGGGTTTCAATATGTTCCTGACCCTCTCCGAAGCTATCTCTGAAAGGTAGATTGCGGCCCCCACACCCAAGGGTACCGCAAACATAATGGACCCTGCGGTCACCAATATCGTACCGGTGATCAGCGGAAGCGCCCCATAGTATCCCTGACTCGGATACCACAAATCGCCGGAAATGAATTCCCATACGCCGACTTCCCTGAAAGCCGGCAGGCTGAGGCCTGCGACATAAACTATTATGAAAAATACTATGACCACGGCCGATGCGGCCGTGGCTGCTAAAACGAGTTTAGGGATGGTGTCCGGGTTGAAGCGACGGGTCGTTATGCTCCTGCTCTTGCCGTCAGGGGCTTCAAAACCGGTCCCGGTCCTTTCGACCTCTTCGAACCCGAACGCCATATCGCTGGAAGCCATGATCAGACCTCATGATCCGATGCAACCGGGATGAACCCATCGACGTGTGGCTGTTCGTATAACAGTTTTTTTCCTTCTTTGTGTTCCCTTTCAGTTGCATCCATGGAAATCATCTCACAGCTCGGACAGACTGCCGAGGTTCACATACCCGATGGACCCGCTAATGCTCTTGCAGAGCGCGAGCATGGCACCGGTCGAGTTCGTGGCGGAGTATCCCACCATGTTCTGACCGAAGACACCGACCGATATTCCGAGCTCTGCGGCCATCATGTTGTCAAACGTCTCCCTGGTCCCGGATCCGTCTTCCCTTATTATGGGGGCGATATCGAGGTCATTTCCTCCGACCTGGTTCCAGTTTGTGTATTCACCGTTGAAGATCTTGGCGATCTGGTTGATGGTCAGGTCGGTCACTCCGGCGGCCTTGTCGACGGCAATTACGACTCCGTCCTTGGCGATGGGTATGGCAGTCAACGCGGACTCGGAGGACTTAAGTCCCCTCGAGAGCATCCCTATGTCTGCGGTTTCGTTAAGGGCCGCCGTCGCGCCTGCTCCGGACCCTCCGCCGGTAACGTTGATCGTCACACCGGGGTACATTGCCTCATATGCCTCGACGAATTTGACCATCATCGGCTGGACAGTGGTCGAACCGGCGACATTGAGCGTTCCGCTGGGGGCAGGGCTCATGGCCGTGTACTCCGTCGCGACGAGTTCGACGAATCCTTCCTCGGAGACTATTGCCTGTCCTTCCGTGCTTAGGATCCACTCGATGAAATCCTGAGCCAGGCCGGTGGCCTGTCCTTTCGTTGCGAGGATAAGGTCCCTCTGGATCGCGTATGTGCCGTCCTGGACCGTCTCGGCAGACGGCGCTACACCGTCTACGCTGACCGCGATATTCTCCATCTCGGAGCCGTTTCCATCCGACCCCCATGCGAAGTAACCGGCGCCGACGCCGATTCCTGCTCCGACGACCAAAAAGATCGTCATAAGTGCTATTGTTTTGCCTTCCAAGGTTTACACCTCATGTCACAAGAGTATCGGATTGCATATATAC
>WOYN01000048.1 GCA_011620825.1 Candidatus Methanomethylophilaceae archaeon
CCACCGCTCGGATTTGGCCAGGTTCGTGGCCCAGGAGGTCAAGAAAGATGCCAAGATCCCCCATTTCGACAAGCATGCCGTTGGAGAAATCATCAGGGAGGCCCAGCGTCGCGCCGGAAGGCGTGGGGAGCTGACTCTCAGACTGAGGGAGCTCGGAGGTCTTATCCGCGTCTCGGGCGACGTCGCTGTCAAGAGGAGCGCGAAGCTGGTCACCAAGGAGGACGTCCTCGAGGCAAAGTCTTCGGCCCGCGGGCTGGAGCAGCAGATCGCAGACCGTTACGTCGAGTCCAATAAGGCGTACACTCTGTTCAAGACCGAAGGCTCTTCAGTGGGAATGATCAACGGCCTCGCCGCGATGAACTCCGATTCGGAAATGTCGGAATTCGCAGGAATAGTTCTCCCCATAGTCGCAGAGGTCACTCCGGCGCAGATGAAGAAGGGCGGACGCATCGTCGCAACCGGTCAGCTCGGAGCGATCGCCAAGGAGGCGGTCGACAATATATCGGCGGTCATCAAGAAGTACACTATGACCAACCTCACTGACAGCGACATACATCTTCAGTACATCGGAACGTATTCCGGTGTCGAGGGCGACAGCGCGTCCATAACCATGGCCACAGTCATAATTTCAGCTATGGAGAACATCCCGATACGCCAGGACCTGGCTATGACGGGAAGCCTCAATGTCAGGGGACAGGTGCTTCCGATAGGTGCGGTCACGGCAAAGTTGGAGGCCGCAGCGGTTTCCGGCATCAAGATAGTTCTCATACCTGAGAGCAATGTGAAGGATGTGCTGATCGAGGACAAGTACTACGATATGATGGACATTTACTCGGTCGCCAACCTGCGCGATGTGCTCGAGTACGCCTTCGTAGACTGCCCGATGAAGACCCAGTATCTGGAAAAGCTACTGCCTCTGACTCCGAACGGAAAGTCTACCGTCAAGAAACTGGAGCGCCCCCCGAAATATGAGATCAAGGTCGAGGAAGTCGAGATCAAGCCCCCGGTCAAGCCTCAGAAGAAGATTGAGCCCGAACCTGAGCCCGAACCTCTGTCCGAACAGGACAGGGCCACCGGGGGAGCGCCCTGTGGAGCCTAACGCTTTAACTCAGGAGGGACATTGTCTATTATGTCCAGGGGACACGGGTACGACAAATATTCGCTTATGATAGGCAGGTTCCAGCCTCTTCACAAAGGACATCTTGAAGTAATACGCCAGTGCGCGTCCGAGTCCGACAATCTGACCATAGGGATAGGGAGCGCTCAGTACTCCCATTCCCTTGAAAATCCTTTCACGGCCGGAGAGAGGTACCTCATGATCAAGAATACCCTTGATGACGAGGGGATCGGGGATTATTGCATAGTTCCGATCGAGGACATCAACCGTTATTCCGTCTGGGTGGCTCACGTGACGTCCATGTCGCCGCCGTTCACCTACATCTACAGTAATAATCCCTTCACCCGACGTCTTTTCGAGGAGTCGGGTTACAGCATAAGGGAGTCCCCCATGTACAACAGGGACGAATATTCTGGTACGGAGGTCCGCAGGAGGATCGTTGCCGACGAAAGCTGGCGCTCGCTGGTTCCCGAGGCCGTCGCAGAAGTTATCGACGAGATAGACGGCGTTGGCCGCATAAAGGATATATCTGGGGGAAATTGACGATGTCGGTGCTGCGAAAGATGTCCGCCGCTCTTAAATCGACCGGTTCTACACTCGCCCTTGCAGAATCCTGCACAGGCGGGTTAATCTCAATGAAGATAACCCAGGCCCCCGGTTCTTCGGAGTATTTTATCGGAAGTGCGGTTACATACAGCAACATATCGAAGAGCAGGATACTCGGTGTATCCACGGAGACGCTGTCAAAATTCGGGGCGGTCAGCGAAGAGGCCGCGATCGAGATGGCCAAAGGGGCCGCTGAAGCCTTCCTTTCGGACTATGCCGCATCCGTTACAGGGATAGCGGGACCTAGCGGGGGCACCCAACGCAAGCCGGTTGGGACTGTCTGCATAGGGCTCACCGACGGAAGACGCTCTCTCGCATTCACAAAGCATTTCGAAGGTACCAGGGAAGAGGTCAGGGAACAGACGGCCGAAGCGGTTTTCGAGCTGCTTGCAGAGTTCATAACGGAAAAGATATGAGCAGATATTCCAGACAGGAGAAGCTTTTCGGCATGGAGGGCCAAAAGAAACTCTCGGCTGCCACGGTAACTGTCGCAGGGTGCGGCGGGCTTGGCACATATCTTTCGTTACTGCTGACGTCCGCGGGCGTGGGAAAAATAAGGCTGGTCGATGGCGGCAAACCATCGGAAACCGATCTTAACAGGCAGTTTTTCTACACAGGCGCCAAAGGATTCAAAGCAGATATACTGTCCGAGAAGCTCAGGGAGGTAAACCCCGACGTCGAGATAGAGACAATATGCAGATTCATCGAAGAAGACAATGCTCCGGAGACCATCGGCAAATGCGACGTCATAGCGGACTGCCTCGACACGGTGAGATCGCGCCTGGTGATAAACAAATACGCTGTTTTGAACAACATACCTCTGGCACATGGAGGGATAGACGGTTTTTACGGTCAAGCCACGTTCATGATTCCAGGCAGGACCCCTTGTCTCCGCTGCATTCTCAGAGGCACCGACGAACGCGTGCCCGATTCCATAGCTCCGATCGTATCGCTTATCGCATCCGTTCAGGCTTCCGATATAGTCAAGTTCATGACCGGATCGGGCGAGACAACGGCGGGAAAGCTGTTCACTGTCTTTGCTGGCACAAACGATTACAGCACAGTTGCGATAAGCCCCGATCCCAAATGTCCCGTATGCGGACGAATCCAGTAATCTCGCTGAAAATAAATACAGCCCACCTATTGGGGCAGTCATGAAGAAAATAATGACCGGGAAGGTAAAAGAGGTCTACAGCGTCGACGACGACACGCTGGAGTTCGCCTACACGGACAACATCTCGGTTTTCGATAAGATAATCCCTTCAAAAATCCCCCACAAGGGAGAGACCCTATGCAGGACGGCCAAGTTCTGGTTCGAACTTCTGTCGGAGAAGGGGATCTATAATCACTACATCGGCGAACCCGCCCCCGACAGGATGAGGGTGAAGAGGGTCGATATCATCAGGAATTACAGCAAGATCGACGGGAGCACCGTCAATTATCTGATACCTCTCGAGGTCATATGCAGGCACTATGCGGCCGGCTCCCTTATGGACCGCATAAGGGATGGAAAAGTAACAGCGGAGCAGCTTGGATTCCCTAAAGGGCACACTGTGAAATACGGAGAGAAGCTCCCGACGCCGTTCCTGGAAGCAACGACCAAACTTGAAGAGCACGACACGAATCTGACCGATGCGGAAGCAAAGAAAATGGCAGGGCTCAGCGACGCCGAGTATGAAGAGATCAAAAAAACGGTTCTCAAAATCGACGGAATAATCTCCGAAGAGGCGAAGAAACGCGGTCTCATCCACTGTGACGGGAAAAAGGAGTTCGGTTACGACAAGAACCGCAAACTAATGGTTCTGGACACGTTCGGGACCCTGGACGAGGACCGCTGGTGGGACGCCGCGGAGTATGAGAACGGCAAGGTCGTAGAGCTGTCAAAGGAGTTCGTACGCCAGTATTACCGCGAGACCGGATACCATGCAAAGCTGATGGAGGCACGCGAGAAAGGTCTCAAGGAGCCTGACATACCTGCTCTCCCGCAGGACATCATCGACCGTACAAGCAAACTCTATGTCAGCATGTACGAGAGGATAACCGGCGA
>WOYN01000049.1 GCA_011620825.1 Candidatus Methanomethylophilaceae archaeon
TCATTATGCCCATCGCCTTTATGACTTCGGCGGGCCTGCCGCCTGCGATGAACTCCTCGGGACTCATAAGTCCGTCGGGGCTGTCGTATTCGCCGGTCATGGGGTCGAATTTGTACGGGTGTTTTTTGATCATCGGAGCGGCGTCTCTCTTTTCGACGTAAACGTTGCATCCGAGCCTCTCGGCCTCTGCAGTCAGGCAGAAGGGGGCCCTGCAGCACTCGAAACCGAATACATCGGCCTGTGCGGATCCCAATTTCGCCATAAGCTCAGCGGATTTGTGGGCCTCGGGCCATGCGGCGCCGACCTTGTCCATCTGTCCGAGAGTGGCGGACTGTGTGAAGATCGCTACCGGCGGCCTGTCGAGGGCCTCTTGTTTCATCGCTGCAAGCACTCTTTCTCTTGGAGTCATTGACATAGATTAATTCTCCTGCACTTGGAATAACCTACTATTATTTAACGTTCAGGTGTGCGTGTTGGGGGGGCCGAAATCTCAACCCAATTCCATATCTTCTAGTCCAGAAAGCTTACCGAGCTCCATTATTCCAATATCGGACACACCGTAGATTTCCGCATTGCCGATGTCGCATCCGCGCAATGCAGGCGCCATCGATGACCCCTCTGAAAGCAGGTCGTTTCCCATCGAAAACGCGCTGAACGGCGGCAGGACGAGCACCCCCTCTTTCCTGGCAAGGACAAAACAGTGTATTTTTGTCCCTCCCGAACCAGAACCAGGAATCCTGACCGCAGGATGCTCATGTCCGATTATCACCGGACGGAATCCCGAATCTATATGTCCGTGCTCAAGCCTATAGCCTCCGACATCCAGGTGGTCTGTTGCAACCATGCCTTTGCCCGCCAATATGTTCTGTATGTAGTTATCGTGGTTGCCTTTTATCACCAGCGTCTCCACGGCCTCGCCCAGCAGGTCGAGTATTCCGAGTACTTCGGACGAGGCCGCACGTTCGGAACGTCTGAAATCATGTTTTATGTCCCCAAGAAGCACCATCCTCTCAGGCTCGTAACGTCCGATAATGCGATTCAGTGCGTCCCTTATCGTACCGGTGTTTATCCGGGGAAGATACACCCCCTCTTCTTCGAGTGCTTTTTCATAACCGAGATGCAGGTCGCCTATCACTGCCGTCCGGCCGCTCTCAAGAAGGACGCACCTGTCGCTGGTGATTCTCACGTCCGGAAGTATCTCGAGCGTCCGCATGGGCACCGCGATGCCGTCGCGACGTATTAATCCGATGCATGCAAGGTTTTTTTGAGTGGTTCGGACATGGGGCCTGCGATGATGAGGCACACTTTCAGGATCGCCCCCTCCATCGGAATGATGAAGGAGAGAAACATCTGGAGGTCGGGGGTCCGAGATTGGGATGATTTCCTGAGCGCAAATAGCGTATGCTCTGTGCCCGAATACAGAAAGAAAGAATGCGATCTGGCTATTTCCAATGCCTACGAGCTTTTGGATGACGGGGACGCGGCCGGCCTGGGAGACCTCCTTCCGAAGTCAGAGAAATGGCGCCTTTTCGGCGAGTTCAGAAACGGGGCCGCATATCTGGATATAGAGACCGACGGACTCGAGAGAGATTCTCTGGTTACAGTGGTGACCATACACAAGAAGAAGGACACTGTGACCCTCATACATGGAAAGGACCTTGATACTGGCACAATCTCAGATGCATTGAGAGATGCGTCTATGCTCGTCACATTCAACGGCAGCTGCTTCGACCTCCCTGTTCTTAAGAAAAGCTTCCCCACCCTCGATCTTGAAATGCCTCACTTCGACCTGCGGTTCGCTTCGAGGAAGGTCGGATACAGAGGAGGTCTCAAGAACCTGGAGATAGAGATCGGGATATCCAGGGATAACAGCATCAAGGGGGTCGACGGCTTCGAAGCAGTACGCCTATGGAAACGCTGGGAAAGGCATAGGGATACTGATTCTCTGGAAAAACTAACCGAATACAACAGGGCGGACACTGTAAATCTGAAGCAGGTGGCGGACGTCGTATATCCGAAACTGGTGAGAGAATATGCCGGATATGAGTGGTGACCTGCCGTCTTTCGAGAGCGCAGCGGAACGCGCAGCAAATGCTGTCAAATCGGCAAAAAGCGCTCTCGTGATTTCACATATCGATGCAGACGGCATAGCGGCCGGCTCTATCGCATCCATCGCACTTAGGCGCCTGGGAATCGATCATACAGTCGTCTTCGAGAAGAAAATAACCGAAGAAGTAGTGAACAATGTAAACTCGAGCAAGGAAGATATCGTCTGGATATGCGATCTGGGTAGCGGATACCTGTCCGAGTTCAATAAAGACGGCCTCATCATTACCGACCACCATGTACCTGACAACAGAAAGAGGTCCCGACAGGCTACCCTCGACGATTTTTCTGCTACATTTCATGTGAATCCGCATTGTTTCGGAATAGACGGTTCTATAGAGATCAGCGGCGCAGGATCTACTTACCTGGTCGCGAAGAAAATAGATCCCAGGAACATAGATATGGCCTATCTGGCACTTATCGGTGCCGTTGGAGATTTCCAAGATGGCAGAGAGTCGGGGCTCGTAAGCCTGAACCGCATGATAGTTGACGACGCCGTAAAAGCCGGGGATGTTTTGCCGGAGAACGACCTTAGACTTTTCGGCAGGGAGACCAGAAGCCTGGTTCAGTTCCTGCAATACAGCAACGATCCGGAGATTCCAGGACTGTCGAACTCTGGACATGCGTGCGTGAAGTTCTACTCCGATCTCGGAATCGACCTCGACACCGGAGGGAGACTCAGATCATGGAACGACCTTGCTCCCTCCGAGAAAGGAAAAGCAACTTCCAAACTCCTCAGGATGCTCGGAAACCCTATGGATGCCAAACATCTTTATGGCGAAGTTTACACGTTGCCGCGTTTCGACCTAGGGACCGGGCTAAGAGATGCCAAAGAGTTTGCAACGATATTGAACTCCTGTGGAAGATATGAGGACGCCGAGACGGGAATGAGGATCTGTTGCGGCGACCGCACCGCATTGGAAGATGCGGAACGCAACCGCACCGAGCACAGGCGTAACATATCGACCGCCATCGGCTACATCAGGGAAAACCATCTGATGCGCGAGAGCAGGTTCATCCAGTACTTCGACGCGGGCGACCAGATAAAGGAAACCGTGGTAGGCATAGTTGCAGGAATGATGCTGAACTCCGACGAATGCAAAAAATGGCTTCCGATCATTGCGTTCGCCGACGCTGACGACGGCGTCAAAGTGTCGGCGCGTGCCGACCGTTCGCTGGTAGACAGAGGACTGAACCTATCGGCCATCATGAAGAAGGCCGCCGAACTGGTCGGAGGTTTCGGAGGAGGCCACAGCGTTGCCGCCGGGGCCACCATCCCCCCTGAAAGAAAAGAAGAGTTCCTCGAGATCGTCGAGGACCTCGTTTCCTGCCAGGTCATTTGAGCAACATGTAGAGCACAGCTTTCTGAGCGTGGAGACGATTCTCCGCCTGATCGAATATCACGCTGTGCTGCCCGTCTATGACCTCGGGAGTTATCTCCTGGCCCCTGTGGGCGGGCAGGCAGTGCATCACGATGCAGTCGGGTTTTGCCAGTTCGAGGAGGTCGCTGTTGATCTGGTACATATTGAATATCCTGACTGCCTCCTCCACCGGCGTCTCGTCACCCATGGAAATCCATGTGTCGGTGTACAGTATATCGGCGTCCAAGCATGCCTCTTTCGGGTCGTGCGACGCGATGATCTTGCTACCGTTCTGG
>WOYN01000047.1 GCA_011620825.1 Candidatus Methanomethylophilaceae archaeon
AGGGAACGAACTTTTTTGTAAGTGCCAGCCTCTCTTCAGGAGGCATCTCGGCGTTTGCGATGACCAATGCCTCTATCATATCCTCCTCTAAAACGACGGTCTCTTCGGAAATAAAGGAGCGCCAATCATCTTCTATGATTCTCGAAGCCATTTTTCTGAGCGTTGGCATCCTTACGCCGACGATGTCTTTTCTGCTTCGAATCAAACTGTTGCTGAAATCCTTGTATTTGGCGTCGCTTTTGCTTTGAAGTTCTTCCATCAGCCGGGTCAAATGAATTCGATCTCCAGTTTCAGGAGCTTATTTTTCATAGTTTTTCCACCGATGTACGATCCGATCCCGCCCGAAGACGGAACCACGCGATGGCAGGGAATAAAAATTGGAATGGGATTCCTGCCGCAGGCTGTTCCTACAGCCCTCGAAGCTCCCGGGCTTCCGATATCCTTGGCTATCTGACCGTAAGTCATCGTCTTTCCATACGGTATTTCGAGTATCCTCGACCAAACGGAATTCTGGAAGTCGGAGCCTTCATAGACCAATGGGAGGTCGAATTTCTTCCGGTTGCCCGAAAGATATTCCTTAAGCTGCCCGGCGGCTTCGGCGATGGTCTCTGTTTCATGGTCGACGGTACACGGAAGGTTGCAACAAGGCAGGTAAAGTCCGCTTATCCTGCCTTCTCCGTCCTCGCTTATGCTTATCTTGCCAAAAAGTGTGACATAAGTGAAAGTATATTTGTCTACGGTCAATCAGTATCCTCCTAACGTTTATCTCACAGGTGACATATAGGATTTTGTGATAATCTGCGCCAGCAGACGTACCGATATTCCCGCATTTCACTCGGAATGGCTGATGAACCGGCTCAGGGCGGGCTACGCAATGGTGCGTAACCCGGTACGCGACGATGTCGTTTATAAGGTCGACCTCGATCCCAAGAGCGTAGGTTGTCTTTACTTCATTTCTAAAGGTCCCAAACCCATTCTGCCCTATCTTGAAGAGATCGAAGGAATGGGATACAGCATCATCTTTCAGATTACTATAACACCGTACGGAAAAGAGATCGAGCCGGGCGTTCCGGACAAAGCATCCGTGGCAGATGCTTTCAGGGAAATATCCGAAAGATTCGGGAGCGACCGCACGATGTGGCGCTATGACCCGGTTATAATCGACGAAAGATACAATATGAGATATCACGAAAGAAAGTTCAGGCTTCTTTGTTCCGAGCTTTCAGGGTATACCGACAGATGCATCTTCAGTTTTCTCGATATGTACCCCAAGTTCGAGGAACTGAAAAGTGCCAGACCGCTGACTTCCTCGTCTCCTCTACAGAGAGAGGATTTTATGAGGATGATGGGCCCGATATCCAAAGAGTTCGGTATTCAGGCGAGCCTCTGCTGTTCTTCCCGCGGATATCCGGAGTACGGGATCGACGGACGGGGATGCATAGGCCGCGAAACGATGATGTCACTGGGTATTCCGTTCGAGGACGTCCCGGGCAACGTAAGGGACGGTTGTAGATGCGTAAAGAACATCGACATCGGCGCATACGACACATGCATGCATAATTGTGTCTATTGTTATGCGAACCGCATCGCCCCGGACAAACGTGCATCCAAGAAATACGACCCCGAGTCGGAGATGCTCTATGGAAAGGTGAGGGAAACGGACACCGTTACCGAACTCACAGACAGGCGTTCACGCATCACTGATTTCTGAACCGATCTCCTTCTTCATACGTTTCTTTGAGAACATTACCGAGTCCATAAAGATGACCCAGCATATCTCCACGACAATTGAGGTTGCAATGGCGACCATGGCTGTGCCCGCGGCAGGGCCCATCGTTGCCGCGCACATTGTTATAGCGACCCCTTTGTTGCGGTAGGATGCCATTAACACATCGGTAACGCGCTGGTGCCAGTTGATCCCGGCTTTCTTCTCTGCGTACTCTACGCCCGTTCCCAGGACGAAGGTCCTCAGGCCTGCTATGATTATGAACAAGAGCAGAGGAGCGAACTCGCGCGGGAAGTTGGTCGAGCTTACCGATAATATCACAAGGAACGAGATGAAGAGATTCATCATGATGGACATGGTGTCTCTGCCGATCTTCACTTTGGTTAGCAATCTGGACAGTACCAACGGGACGCCGATGATCTCCAGGACGGTTATTACCACGCCCGTCATGTCTACTGTCTTTCCCAATGTGATGTAAATGACGAAGGGAATCCAGAGGAGTGATGCTGCATAGACTATTATGGTGCCCCTCGCAGCATGCTCCATGTCCCCCCTCAGTATGTAAGAAAGCGGGGCGACCGAAGCTGCGAACGGAGCCGCGGCCACAAATATCAGACCTATGGAGTACGCCCCCCAGGACGTGTCCTTCATAAGCAGGTAACCTGCAATCGGAATCGCGGCCGCCACTATAGATCCAAGAAGAAAGGCTCTGGTGACCGAGCGGCTGTTCTTTATTGGATCGAGATTTTTATAGGGTATACGGGAGAGCGAGATGGTCAGCATGACCGCAAGCACAAGAACCGTGAGGTTGCCTCTGATTTTCGGAACCAATATATCTTCGGGAAAATAACCGGACAAATTCAGCAACAGTGAAAATACCAGCGCAACAGACATCACGATGGCGCTGCTCGCGAGAACTTCTTTCACTCTCATAGATGACCGCCAAAGGTAATGTTATGTAAAAGGATTGCGTACGAGTCGAACCATGGTGAAGACCGCGCCCGTGGAAGCAGGATGGTACAATGCATTCAGACCCTGGACGCTGCACGGGGCAGTTGTCCCGGTGGTCCTGGGAGGCATCGTAGCGTTCAAGGACGGTTTCTTCAACTGGTGGATATTCATACTGGTGCTTGTCGGAGGGATACTGCTCCAGTCCGCCGCGAACCTTCTGAACACGTACGGGGACTTTGTCAAGGGGACGGATACCGAGGAGAATCATTCGCGTTCTCCCGAGCTGGTTTCGGGAAAAATGAGGCCGAAGCAGATATTAGGTGCAGGATTGGCGTGCCTGGGCATCACGGCGCTGATAGGCGTCGTATTCATATGGTATATAGGCTGGGGGATTCTGGCATTCGGAATCCTTGGAATATTCGGAGCAGGATCTTACACCCTCGGTGTCGCTTACAAGTACAAAGCGCTCGGTCAGGCGAGCACTTTCTTCCTCATGGGCATATTGATGCCGGCAGGCACATACTATGTGATGACCGGAACGGTCACGTTAGAGGTAATCCTCTTGGGCCTTCCCAATGCTTTCACTATAACGGGGGTTCTCAGCGGAAACGAGACAAGGGACTATCATAGCGATAAGGAGGCTGGAGCAGGGACCCTGTCCGGGCATATGACCTATGAAGGTTCCCTGAGATTCTACAGAATGGTAAATGCGTTGTGCTATCCGGTTCTGGCCACGGTGATAATCATCGGCGCTGTCCCGTGGACATGTGTTCTGGGCTTTGCTGCGCTGATCGACTATCGCAGCCTGTACCTTAATTCCAGGAGGGCCCCGGAGGACAGGGGGTCCAGCTTCATGCTGGTACCTGAGGCGTTCAGCCACAATTGGCACCTAGGTGCGCTGCTCGCGATAGGCTATTTAATAGGAGTATCGATTGTTCCGGGGCTGATTTGATGGACAAAGAAAAACTGGGCAATCAATTCGACGGCAAGGAAGTTTACGTCAAGGACGTTTTCACCGAGATCGCGTCGTATTACGACGAGATGAATAGTATCATGTCCATGGGA
>WOYN01000088.1 GCA_011620825.1 Candidatus Methanomethylophilaceae archaeon
GCAGAGCTAATTCCTCTCCTCGATGAAGGCATTGTCAAAAATGTAGGGGTATCCAACCACAATCTCGATGAGATCGTCCAGGCCCAAAAGATACTGGAAAAGGCCGGCCATTCCCTTGCGTACGTTCAAAACCACTACAGCATCATCAGCCATGAGGAGAAGGACGAGGGGATAATCGATTGGTGCAGGGACAACAACGCGCTGTTCTTCGCATATATGGTGCTGGAGCAAGGCGCGCTCACCAGGAGATATTCCAGCGTGTCGCCTTTCAACCCTGGCACATACCGCGGACGCATCTACAACCTGCAGGTGATGAACGCGCTCTCGCCCCTGAAGACGGAAATGGGAAAGCTGGCCGACAGCTACTGCGTGTCGGATTCCCAGATTGCCATCGCCTGGAGCGTGGGGCGCGGTGCAATACCCGTCGTGGGCGTCACCCGCTCCTCGCACATCGGCGGAATCGTTTCCGCCCTGGACCTCTCCCTCGACGAGGACGATCTGAATCATCTCGAGGACACTGCCAATTCTATAAATGTGGACATAAAAGGTTTCTGGGAATTAGAGGTCTGAGGCCCCCGCGTCCGTTCTAACTAGATTTCTGTTAGCCAGCAGCACAACAAGCATTGCTGCTATGGATACAGGCAATGCAATTACCATCGCGTCCATCCCCGACATGATGGTGCCCGGGAACAGCACGGCGCTTCCGGTGAGCATTTTGCATATGGGTAAAAAGCTCGCCGTGCCTGCGTTGATGAACAGTGCCCAGAACATGTATGTCACGGTTCCGGACGCCATGCTCGCTATCGCCGCCTTGGTGTTCGGGGCCTTGGAATACAGGGCGTGCGTGAACGCCGGAAGCAGTGCGGCGGCGGTGAGCCCCATGAACACCGATGTGGCCTTGGCAATGATGTCCTTCGGCATTGCGTAACAATATACCACCACTACGACCAGCATTATCATGGTGAATATCCTGTTCACCCTGATGGACTGCGAGTCCTTGTTCTCTCCCGAGAATCTTCCCCTCGCCAGCGTGAAAAGGTCATAGCCGCCGGCGACGCCTATCGTGTGCATCAGCGCGCTCAGTGTGGATATCGCCGCGGATATCAGGGCCAGCAGGAACAACGAGATGAACACGTCGCCGAACGTCGTATTGCTGAATATCTCGGACAGGAACTGCGGTATGATGAAATCCGTCCCGAGGCCCAGGCTTTTTATGTATTCGAACGAGCCCATCCCGTACTCGTCAGCGAAGTAAATGTTGGTCAGGGGGCCGACCGTGTACGCCGCACCCACGACGACCAGCATGAAAACGCTGCCTATTATCATCGACTTGTAAAGTGTCTTGTCGTCCTTGGCGGACATGAACCTGACGACCAGCTGCGGTTGGGTCAGGGACCCTATGCCCACTCCCATCAGGAACGTGGTCACCACAAGCATCCATTCGGAGCTTCCGAACTCCGAGAAGCTCGTCCATCCCCTGGCGCCCTCCAATGTGCCCAGCTGTTCGATCACGCCTGCGCCCCATAGGTTTGTAAGCTGTCCGTTGGCCGATGCAATTCCACCGAACATTGCGTAAGTGAAGATGAGAATGACGGCCATTCCAATGAACATTATCGCCGCCTGCAATGCATCGTTGTACATCACGGCGATTATACCGCCGTACACCACATAAAGCGCGACCACCAGGGCCAGGATAACCAGGATCACATCATAGTACTGTGTGAGGCCTGTGATGACGGAAAGCGAGTTGACTGCGCCTTTCAGCACTGCCGCGCAATAGATCGGCATCATCACTATGATCAGTATCGCAGTGAATGCGCGTATCCCTTTCGATTTGTATATTTTACCGAGCAGGTCGGCGAACGTGGACGCCCCGAGCTTAGTTCCCAGTCTGCGGGTCCTCGGGCCGAAGACAATGAAAGCCACCGCAAGACCGATGAACAGGTTCAGGAAGCACAGCCATAGTATGGACATTCCGTGCACGGCCGCCTGTCCGCCGAACCCTATTATCGCTGATGCGCTCAGGAAAGTTGCGCCGTACGACAGCGCGATTATAACCGGGCTCGTCTTGTTACGCCCGAGCATGAACTGCTCGCTGTTGCGGGTGTTCTTATATCCGAAATAGCCCAGGACTGCGGTGGCGATTGCAAATACTACGGCCATGGCACCGAAGATGACAAGATTTACGCCGTCAGTCATCCGCGTCATCCTCCTCTTCCCCGGTCCCCGTTTTTCCTTTGATGAGACCAAAGATTATGCAGAACGCCGCTGTCAGGAAGCATGCCGCATAGGCCCCCCATATGTATGGATCGGTTATTCCGAACATTTGATTTTCTCCGAGTTACGTGCTAACACATAGCACGGTATTTAATATCATTGACAGAACATATTCAAATCGCCGCCTGGGTAGAGGGAAGAAATGTAAATGTGTCGCCGCATACAGACTGTCATGCGGGACTTCACAGCGACGGTGGACGAAATGAAAACGATCGTACGTTTATTCTGCGAGGACAGAGACTGGAATAAATTCCACAATCCAAAGGACCTTGCGATCGGCATATCCACCGAAGCCTCGGAACTTCTTGATATTTTCAGGTTCAAAGACGTGTCTGAGTGCAGGGAGCTCTTGGAGAACAAAGGGAGCAGGGACGCCGTCTGCGACGAGCTGGCGGACGTGCTTTATTTCGTGCTGAGGTTCGCACAGATGAACAACATCGATCTGGCATCGGCATTGGAAAATAAAATATACAAGAACGGGAACAAATATCCTGCAGATAAATTCAAGGGTTCGAATAAAAAATACAACGAGAAGTGAAACAGGCTTCCGATATGACAAGCGGTTAAATATCCGGTCGCTCGTTAGTGAACTGTTTGGCTTGACCGGGGAGTTCGGCGTGCCCTATACCTGAAATCGTCGATATGCTGGGGTGACAGCATGGGACGGCCCCGTTGAACATTCAAGCCCGTACTGGGACAATGAGGTCTTGTCCTGCAGAGTCGGAGCATGCGTCCGAAGCGGCCGGAGGGTCGCAGAAGCGCACTAGTCGGGGGAACCGGGTCAGGTCCTGACGGGAGCAGCCTTACCCTGAGCTACCGACGTTTGCGGGATTGCAGGGCCGAGGAACGGTGCGGGGCCCTTGATTCGGGATGCGGGGTCAACCCATGCGGCCAAACACTCGTTCTTTCACCTTTTGTCTTTGGGGCGGCATCCGGTTATTATGTCTTCGGAGAAGTCGAAAAGTACCTTGGTCTCTTCCCCCCAGATAAGCTTCAGCTCTCTGGAGCCGTCTATGCTGCCTACCACCGCGCCGGCAGCTCCCACGGATTCGAAGAGCTCGATGACCCTCGCGGAATTCCCGGGCGGGCACGAGAACACGAAACCGAACCCCTGGTAAGAGAGGCACCATTGCACCATGTCGACATTGTCCGGGGCCGGGACCTTGGAAATGTCGACGGTCCCTCCGAGGGACGAGGCCTCGAGCATCATCCCCAATGTTCCTATATTACCCGGATTGCTCATATCCTTGCCTGCGTTCACGAGATGCCCGGCCGCAAGCTTCGGAAGAACGGCCATCTGTTTCTGGACCGCCGTGTCCGATTTCATGGTCGTGGTGTCCCATGCGTAGGGAAGATTCTCAGGGTAGAACCCATCGAGGTCGATGACGAACACGATATCGTCCCCCACCGCGGCGGTTGAGCTTAGGATGATATCGTTCTTGGGCACCGAGCCGATTATGGAG
>WOYN01000094.1 GCA_011620825.1 Candidatus Methanomethylophilaceae archaeon
CCGTTGTCGATGTTAGATCCCTCGTGTGCGATGCACATGGAATTGAACTTGGCCGCCGCACCCGGTCCGTTGAGATTGGCTACGGGGTTGCTCTGGAGAGTGCCCACTTTGTCGAGTATGACATAATTATTGATGAAGTCAGAATTCTTTCCCACGTTGACGCCGGTCCTCGGCCTGACGGAGGTCTTGTCTCCCCAGTTATGGATCATTGAATACTTTAACGAAGAGTTTTCCCCGATGAACATCTCGGAAACGCCCACATGCACGGATTCGTTGGCATGAGGACTTGTGGCACATCCCGTTATTATATCAGCGGAGGCGTCGTCTTCCACGAATATCATATTATGTACGTTCTGGATGACCTTGTTGGCGTTCAGGAGCATACATGACTGGATCGGTATGTCGATATGGTATCCTGATTTGACCCTGATGAAGTACCCGTCCGACTGCTCAAGGTACGTGTGAGCCGTGAACTTGTCCTTGTCGGGTGAGACCGCGGTCCAGAAATGTTCCCGTACCCAGTCGTATTTCTTAAGGGCCTGCTGGGTGGTGATCACCTCAACGCCTTCTGGATTACAGGTCGAGCAGTGGCTCAGCGAGTTGTCAATGAACATGATAGTTCCGGAACGGGCATCCTCATCGGTGGTCACACCCACGCTCTGCATCGTGCCCTTGAACTCGTTTTTGGAGCTGCCGAGGTCCTCGATCACAGGGCCGTCGCGGGTGCCCACATCATACTTTGTGAGGTCCACATCTTCGCCATAAGCGGCCTTCTTCTTGAGGGCCTCTTTCACTCTATCGTTACTATCTGTTGACATGAATCGCATTCTCCGTATCCGTTTTTCTTAATCGTGTTGAGCAGGTCGGTCGGCCTCCCCGTGCATCTGATCTTTCCCTCGCCCATCACATATGCCTTGTCTGCACCTATGTAATCCAAAATCTGGCCGGTATGGGTGATGACAAGTGCAGAAACATCCTTGGGCCCGCCGCTGCGGCATTTTGTCTGATCGTAAAGCAAGTCGTGCACCTTGTGCCCTATGAGGTCGATGCTCTGCAGATCCACCCCTGATTCAGGCTCGTCCAGCATGAGGAAGTCGGGCCTCTGTGCGGTCAGCTGGAGAAGTTCTGACCTTTTGATCTCTCCCCCCGAGAAACCGACATTGACATCGCGGTCCAAGAACCCGTTCATTCTGAAATCGTTAGCTTCAGAAAGGACCTCATCCGCGCATTCTTCATCAGCGGTCGTTCTGATAAGATCGCCGAGCGTCACTCCTGTAACGTTGGGCGGCCTCTGCATCATCATTCCTATGCCCATCTTGGCACGTTCATCGACCGGAAGATCGGTGATATCAACGCCTTTGAAGATAATCTGTCCCTCAGTTATGGTACAGGTGCTGTATCCCATTATGGCGGACAGCAGGGTCGATTTACCAGATCCGTTAGGCCCGAAAAGTATGCAGGTTTCCCCCTCTTTTACGGTGAGGTCTACTCCCTTGAGTATTTCTCTGTTACCCGCCACGGCGTGAAGATTTTTTATTTCAAGCATGTTCCGTACCCCGAGTTCCAAGAGGTTATCGATTGCTAAATACTTGCCTATACTACGTTTCGCACTCAAGGGGCAGACAAAGGGATTATACTGGGACGTCACACTTCCGGTCTTATGAAAGTAATCGCGCTAAATGGCAGTCCTCGCCTGATCGGGAACACATCTAACATCGTAATGGATATGTTGGATATATTCTCTAAAGAGGGCATTGAGACCGAGCACGTCCAGCTGTATTCATATAACTTCATTCCGTGCAACGACTGCAGGTCGTGTGAGATGAGAGGAGACGGGACATGTATAAACGGGGAAGACGGCTTCAATGAACTGCTTGACAAGTTGAGGGAAGCCGACGGCATAGTCTTCGCCAGTCCGGCTTACTACGGAGGCGTCACTGGGCAGATGAAGATATTCATGGAAAGGGCAGGCCTTTCATTCGAGACAGGAGATATGGGGCTTAGGCACAAGGTCGGCGGCGCCATCGCGGTCGCAGCGCACGACGGTGCATCTGCCGCATATTCTCAGATGGTCAACTTCATGCTGAGGAACCAGATGATCGTTTGCGGATCAACCCCCCATACGACCTTCAGGGCATTGAATCCCCCGCAGTTCTCGATGGACAAGGAGGCCGTAAAGGCCGTCTCGATCCTTGCCCATGAGATGATCTGGGCGATGGAACGTTTATCTCAGAAGAAGTAAAATCCGCACTTTTCCTTGGTGCAGATTCTGGCCACAGCCTCCATGCGGTCGACCGGGCCGGAGTATCTGCGCACCATCATCTTGCCTTCTTCGGAAAGGGCCCTCCTCAGGACCTCGATCTCGTCAAGAAGCTTAGCGGCATCCTCAGGCGTATATATCCTGTGGGATGCCACGCCTTCGGGAACCGATGCTGTGATTGCGCACGCATGCCTTCCGGCTATCTCGGGAAGCAGGCTGTTGTCCGGTCCGAATAAACCCATACATCCTCGTCCCTTATCCCACGAAACAGGACATCTGGCACACGTATCTTTCATCTCATCGAAGGATACAAGCTCCCATTCGGTGGTCCGATTCTCCGGCAATGAATCTTCGAGTGCCTTTTTACGGGAATCACCATCGAGCTTGTCAAAGTCGACCCATCCGGAGCAGCATCTCTCGGCCAGAGGCTCCAAGGCGGCGATGTCTCCCTGGTCGATAAGAAGGTCGATATGGACGGTATCGGTGTCCTTGCTGAGCTTGTTCCTTTTAAGGAATGCTTCCCAATCGCCTACCGTATCTTCGGCGCACGACTTGGACACGGTGCAGTATATCTCTGCGGAGTCCCCAAATTCCTCTGGGTGTCCCACGAGGACTCTGACTGTCTTCTGTTTCATTTCCCTGCAGAGGGCGCTGGGGCACTCTGTTTCCTTTATCGCGATGTTTATTCCCATCTCGGATTCACCTCATTCGCTGAGTTTTTCAAGGTACTTTTCGCGGTTGCTCCTGTATACCGCGTATGCAAGCACCATCCTCAGCAGGATGAGTACAACTATTATTAGCATTATTCCCAGGATGTCGAGGGCCAGGTCGATACTTTCCAGACTGAAGTCCCCGTCAGAGAACATTCCGGAAGTGTCGATGGATAGAGGCAATACCCCGCCCTGGAAGATAAGGAAGAGCCAAGCGATCGAATACCCTAGGGTTATGATTTTGAATAAGAGCTTTGCCTTGTTGCCCTTTGTGTAGAATGCAGTGAAGAAAGCCAACACAATTACTGGAATACCGTAAATCATGTATCTCCAAACGGTCTCCGTAACGGTGTCCAAAACACCGGTCATTTCATCGCCGGCGCCCATTGTCGCAACCAGGTCTTTTATGAACCAGATGATAACCAGCGGCACTACGACGATAGAGATAAAGCTCAGGACCGCCGAGAGCATTCCCTTCCACCATACGCCGTGCCTCAGGTCCTGCTTCAGAGTTGTGTCTCCTGTCATGATCACACGCCTCCGTTTTCCATGACCTGCTTAACCAGATCAAGCATCTCAGCATACTGTTCCTGCGTCAGTTCGATTATCTCCGTATCTGGTGCAACGCCGACTTCTATGGTGTAATCGCCCTGGTCGTACTGGTCATGAAGTTCGTCGACGATATCTACCGTGCCGTCGCCGATATTCACGGAGAATCCGCTAGAGCCGTTCCTGATGGTCACCTCGACTGCAC
>WOYN01000040.1 GCA_011620825.1 Candidatus Methanomethylophilaceae archaeon
GCCTAAGAAACAGTTCGGAAGGGCGGTTGGATGCACCCGCTGCGGACGCAGAAGGGGAATAATCAGAAGGTACGGGATGCACCTGTGCCGCCAGTGCTTCAGGGACATCGCGCCGGAACTGGGATTCAAGAAGTATTCGTGAGGTGATGATGAAATGCAGAGCGATCCACTCAATGACGCCATGTGCGTAATGAAAAATGCAGCGACGAACGGAAAGAAAGAGTGCACTATTTCGCTGTCCTCAAAACTAATCGGCCGCGTGCTGAAGGTTATGCAGGACCACGGATACATCAATCAGTTCGAGTACGTGGAGAACGGGAAGGCCGGAGAGTTTCATGTGATGCTCAAAGGCGCAATAAACAACTGTGGCGTGATCAAGCCCAGGTATTCGGTCAGGACAGACGAGATTGAGAAGTTCGAAGCGAGGTTCCTCCCCGCCCAGGACTTCGGGCTCCTCATAATGACCACTACCGCGGGAGTGATCACACAAGACCGTGCCAAGGAGCTCGGAATCGGCGGGAAACTGCTGGCATATGTATACTGAGGAATAAAGATGACAATAGCAGGGATAATCGAAAGCACCATCGCCATCCCGACAGGGGTCACCGTCACGAAGGACGGGACTACCGTCAAGGTCAAAGGACCCAAGGGAGAACTGAGCAGAAACTTCGCACACCCCAGCGTTAACGTGGCTGTCGACGCACAGCATGTGATAGTCAGTTGCGAGTACCCTAAGAAACAGGAGAAAGCAATGGTCGGGACGTTCGCCGCGCATGTGAGGAATATGATACGCGGCGTGACCGAGGGCTACACCTACGGACTCAAGGTAGTCTACTCGCACTTCCCGATGAAGGTCGTTGTGAAAGGCGACCGCGTCGAAGTGAGCAACTATCTCGGGGGCCACGCAATGCGTTTCGCGGACATCGTCCGCGGATGCAAGGTCAAGGTCAACGGCGCAGATATAACGGTCGAGGGTATCGACGTGGAGGCCTGCGGACAGACCGCGGCCAACATAGAGAGGGCGACCAGAAGGCTCGGATTCGACAAGAGAACATTCCAGGACGGAATATACATCGTCCACAAATCCCACAAGGTGAAAGAATGACCGTAAAGAACTTCAATGACCTTCCTGGCTTCAAAAACGAGAACCTGGCAGAGCTCAAGGCTATGGGCATCACCACGGTCTCCGAGCTCGCAGAGGCCCTCAACGACGAAGGCAAGATCAAAGAGATAATCAAGAACCTCTCGGGAGTCGGTCCCAAGACCGCCGAGAAATGGAAGGACGCTGTCGGAACGCCCGAAGAATCCGCCGCCGAGGAAAAGGCGGAGGAATCGAAGGTAGTCGAATCCGGAGAGCAAAGCGGATACGTGGTAAAGGCCAAGCCAGTGCTCAGCGATGAGACCGCCGATGCGCTTGCAGTCAGGGCGATCATAAGCGGCCGCAGGCCCGCCTTCAAGAGGCAGGAGTGGTTCAGGTACGCAAAACTCGGAGACAGCTGGAGAAGGCCGAAAGGTATCCACTCAAAGATGAAGAGGAACCTCAAGAGGCGCCCCCCGGTGGTCGACATAGGGTTCCGCGGACCAGTATCGGTCAGGGACCTTCACCCTTCCGGATTCCGGGAAGTGCTGGTCTATAACGTAAGAGGGCTGGAAGACATCGACCCCAAGGTCCAGGCGGTCCGCATAGGCGGAACCGTGGGGACCAGGAAGAGGATCGCCATAGAGGACAGGGCGACCGAGCTCGGCATAAGGGTCCTCAACAGGATGGTGTGAAGATGTCCAACCTCAGCAACCAGAAGAGGATGGCGGCAGAAATCCTCAAGTGCGGAGAGAACAGAGTCTGGATAGACCCTAACAGCACAGATGAGGTCGCGGAGTACATCACCCGTGCCGACATACGCACGGCGATCAACTCGGGGACCATCAAGGCGAAAACCAAGAACGGCACATCGAGAGGAAGGATCAGGCACGCCGCGGCGCAGAAAGCATCCGGAAAGAGGAAAGGACCGGGCAGCAGGGAAGGCTCCGCAAACGCACGTGTCAGTGACAAGTCCCGCTGGATAGCGATCATCAGGCCGATACGCGACGAGCTCAAGACACTAAGAGAGAACGGCGATATCACGCCGTCCGCTTACAGGCTGTTCTACAGAAGGGCCAAGGGCGGACAGTACAAGTCGCGCAGGAATCTCAGACAGCACATGACCAGTGAAGGATACCTCAAGGAGGAGGAGAACTGATGGCAACAGGACCCAGATACAAAGTCGCCTTCCGCAGGAGAAGGGAAGGCCGCACGGACTACTACGTCCGCCGTAAGCTTCTCACCGGCCACGAGGTCAGAGCCGTGCTCAGGCGTTCCAACAAGAACGTCAGTGTTCAGTTCGCCGCGTTCAGCATGGAAGGAGACAAGATATTGGCTACGGCCAGTTCCAAAGAGATCCGCGAGATGGGATGGGAGTACTCGTGCTCATCCATCCCCGCAGCCTACCTGACCGGCTACCTTGCCGGAAAGAAGGCTCTGGCGGTGGGCATCGAATACGCGGTGCTCGACATCGGAATGCAGAACCCGAAAGCGGGCGGAGTGCTGTTCGCGGCGGTCGCAGGAATGTGCGAGGCCGGGCTGGAAGTCCCCCACGGCGAGTCCATACTCCCGTCCGAGGACAGGCTGAACGGAAGTCATATCGACGAAGGAATGGAGGCGGCCATCGGCAGCCTCAAAGAGAAAATGGAGGCTGAATGAATATGGCTGATTGGATCCCGAAAACAAGGTTGGGACAGATGGTCCTCAACGGCGAGATCACCACCATGAGCGACGCGCTCGCAACGAAACTTCCGATGCGCGAGGCCGAGATCGTGGACATACTGCTCCCTGATCTCAAGGACGAGGTAATAGACCTCAACATGGTCCAGAGGATGACCGACTCCGGAAGGAGGGTCAGGTTCGCTGCCACCTGTATCGTCGGTAACGGCGACGGGTTCGTGGGAATCGGAAGGGCAAAAGGAAAAGAAGTCGGCCCCTCGATCAAGAAGGCGATCGACAACGCGAAGTTGAACATCATCGAGATCAAGAGAGGATGCGGTTCCTGGGAATGCGGATGCGGAAAGCCCCACTCCCTGCCGTTCGAGATCGTCGGTGAGACAGGATCTGTAGTGGTATACATCAAACCCGCTCCCCGCGGTATCGGACTTGCGGTGGGCGACGTGGCCAAGAGCCTTCTGACGATGGCAGGCGTCAATGACGCATGGGGCTTCGCAAGAGGCAACACTAAGACGAAGGTCAACTACGCCATGGCCACTTACGAGGCGCTCAGAATGACGTCTGCGATGAGGGTCACCGATGAGCAGGCAGAGAAACTTAACATCGTCTCCGGGCCGGTCGGAATGACCGAGCCCGAGAGCGGTTTCACGGGAGATGAGTGAAATGGCATTTGCGATAATACGCGTACGCGGACAGCCCGACGTCAACTGTGACATCAGGCACACCATGCACCTCCTGGGGCTCAACAGGGTCAACCACTGCGTAGTGATGCCCGAGACCGAATCTATCAAAGGAATGGTACAGGTCGTCAAGGACTACTGCACCTGGGGGGAGGTCGACGCCGAGACACTGGCAGAGATGATCCGTCAGCGCGGGAAGGTCACCGGGGGCGATGATCTGTCCGATGACTTCCTCAAGGAGAACACCGACATCGCCGACCTCCTGGAGGCGATGATCCGCGT
>WOYN01000110.1 GCA_011620825.1 Candidatus Methanomethylophilaceae archaeon
ATAGACCTTCCCGAGTTTTTGATGACCTCGAACGAGGACGGGATACAGAGCCTGAGCGGATCGGGAGAACCGGTATACCGCACGGAAAAGAATCCGATGGAGAATTACAGAGGTTATGCTTCGGATAAGATCGCGGCCGGGTCCGGGGACTACGCAGAGGACCTGGTTTCGATCTTCGGCGGATACGTTCCGGACATTGATTACGATACCGTAGGAAAATGGCTCCGCTCGTTCTACAGGAACATGGATCCGGACGAAACGGAAAAGATGAAAGAGATCAAATGGGCCAGCGACCCGGCCCACGCCGAGTATCATGATATTGTCTTCTCTGCTTCCGATGCCCCGGTACTGCTGAAAAACAAGTTCAGGGATTACTTCCGCAGCATGATGGCCCGCCTGAGCAAAGGCTGACGGCCGTGCGTCCGTCGGCATACGCGCAGAAATCGAGACCGGATATTTTATGTCTGCAACGAGATAATAGTACCCTATCCAGCTGAGCCTAAACATATATATGCATATGATTTTCAGAACCTCCAACTGGTTTTATACCAGCATATTCATTCCACCACAGGAGCGATCTGTTGTTATGAACAGACAATAGGGTTGTTATAAAGAGATGCAGGGCCAGATCGACAGGTTCGTCGACGACCTGAGGAATTCCTTAGACCTTGCTCCCGAATTCGATATCGATTTTAAAGGATGCGACGGCATAATACTGTGCGGCATGGGCGGGTCCGGCATATCCGGAGATATCGTCAACGACATGTGCTGCGATACCTCCAGGATCAAGGTCTGCGTTCTGAGATATCCGGTTTTCCCGGGCTGGGTGTCCGACAGGACCCTTGCCGTGATCTCCAGCTATTCCGGCAATACATGGGAGACCAAGGCGATGTACCGGGAGGCGATAGGCAGAGGGTGCCGCATAGTCGTGATCGCATCGGGCGGAGAGATCTGGGACCTGGCAGAGGATCGCGGCGATATCCTGATACCTCTGTGCGACGGCGTACAGCCGAGACAGACCGTCGGCCTGATGATCGGCTACATATGCAAGATAGTGGACCTCGTTGCCGGCACTTCGTTGGAGGGACAGGTCGTCGATTCCCTGGAAAGCCTCAGGAAATACGCAATCTGCCTGAAGGACGACCGCGATAATGTCGCAAAAGAGCTTGCAGAGCACATATCGGGCAGGATACCGGTGATAATCACGGACACGTCGATGGGGTCCGTTTCTTCCCGTTGGAAGAGCCAGATATCGGAAAATTCGAAAATGGTCGCTTTCAGTTGTGTGATGCCGGAGTTCAACCACAACGAGATAGTGGGATGGTCGGCCGGTTCCACCGACGCGCTGGCCCCGATCGTCATCATGCACGATGTCCAGATCCCGAAGATGAGGGAGGTCGTATGCGCAAGCGCCTCGACCATGAGACAGTACGGCACGGACGTACGTACGGTCAGGATAGAAGGGACCACCAGAGCCGAGTGCATACTCAAAGGTGTGATGCTCGGCGATTACGTCTCGTACTATCTGGCACTTATGAACGGCGTGGACCCGATAGAAGTGGGTCCGATCAAATCGCTCAAGGCCGAGATAGAGAACAGATGCAACGGAAGTCCGGAAAAGGAAGACGCGCCCATAAGAGCGAGGGAAAATTGATTCATTCCAATGACTTCAGTTTGTTCCGCGAGAACGGATCTCCGAGCATGGCCGATCTTTCGAACCAACGCTTTGCTTTTTCTGTGTCTTTCGGGACGGACCTGCCTTCCAGATAAAGGGTTCCAAGAGTGCGTATGGCTGTGACGTTCCCGCCTTCGGCGACCTGTTCCAGACGTTTCAGGGCGTATTCGAGCGCATCCTCGTCTGCATGACCGGAATCGTGCATCCTTATCATCGAAAGCATGGAGTTGACGTTCCCCTGTTTGGCGGCGGACGTGAACCATTTCAGCGCTTCGACGGCGTTCTTATCGGTACCCCTGCCGTCGCGGTACATCTCTCCGACGGTATGCGTAGATGCGGAATCGCCGAACTTTGAAGCCGTGGAATACCAATAAAACGCCTTCCCGGCATCTGCTTCGACAGCCGTTCCGTTCAGATAGTAGGAACCTAAAATCTTCATCGCGAAAACGTTTCCCGCTGCACACATGTCCTCCAGACCTTTCAGCGCGCGTTCGAATGTTTCTTTGCCGGCGGTTCCTGCACAGTACATATTGATCAGAGACACGGCCGAACCGGCGTTTCCCGCAATGACGCCCTCTTCGAACCACCTGACGGCCTCCTTGAAATCCTGTTCGACGAGTGTGCCGTCGCGGTACATCTCTCCCAGTTTCTGCATGGCGCCGGGAAGGCTCGATGATGCTGCGATCTTCAGATATTCGACCGCTTTGCTGCCATCCGCCTCCGCCGCGTTTCCGTTTGCATACATGTTCCCGATGGTGATGGCGGCCAACGCGTTACCGCTCTTTGCCAGCTTGTCCATTGTACTGACGGCTTTTTCCATAGCCGGTTTTTCGGAAAGGCCCAGTCCGTATAGACTTGACAAGCGGACTGCGGCATTGAGATGCCCGTTTTCCGCGGCCGAACCGAAAAGAGATTCCGCCGCTTCGCTTTCCGAAACCATCGTCCCCATCTGGTACTTCGAGTCGGCGTTGTTGTGCTCCGCGCCGACGGAATACCATTTCATGCCGATCTCCGGATCATAAACCCCGTTCTTGCAGTGGGAGAACGAATCGGCGAGAATGTTGATCTGCCGTAAAAGGTCATGCTCGGAGTAGAGTCTCAGCCACCGGTCCGACTCCTCCCTGTTCTGATCTACGCCTTTGCCGTCGCGGTACATCGTGGCCACCTGATAGATCGCATCGGGATTGCCGTTTTTCGCTGCCATCTCATACCAGCGGAACGCTTCCGACTCGTCGCTTTCTACTCTGATGCCGTCACGGTACATATTCCCGAGAGTGAGCTGAGACGGCACGTGACCGTTTTCTGCCGCCTTCACAAGCCATTCCAAATGCTTTGATATGTCCTTTTTCGGACCGTTGCCGTCGCGGTACATGATCGAGATCTGGTACATTGCATTGACATTTCCGGAGCCGGCGGATCTTTGAAACCATTCGAGGGCCTTGAACCGTTCTTCGTTGTTCCAGGCGGTCTTCGTTATGAGGTCCGCATAATCGTAGTACAGTGTCGGGTTTCCCGATGGCAGCAGCTTCGCGAAGTCCTCCGCGACTTCTCTGCCGATATCGCGTTTCTCCTGCGTCAGCAGTCTGGAAAGCTTGTTACGGGCGTCCCTGTTGCCCTTTCTGGCGGCGCTCATGTACAGGTCCAGAGCCCTTTCGCGATCCTCCGGTTTTCCTTCGGCGATCAGCATGTCCGCCAGATTGATCTTCGCCTCCTCGTTGCCGTAGCCGGCCGCCTTCTCGAACCATGCCCTCGCGTGCTCCGCGTTCCTGTCGACGTTCACTCCGTCGCGGTACATGCATCCCAGAGCGTTCTGGGAAGCGGGAACTCCGGATTCTGCAAGTTCCTTTATGACTTCGAAAGACTCCGCCAGCTCCGTCTCGTAATGTCCGCACACCACGTTGGGCGCGCCGATCTCCCTTATTTTTCCTCCGTCGATCCATGCGACCCTGTCGCACATTTCCCTCATGGTCCCCATCGCGTGTGCGACTATGATTATCGTTTTTCCCATGCTCTTCATGTTCGAGAAA
>WOYN01000089.1 GCA_011620825.1 Candidatus Methanomethylophilaceae archaeon
GGACCCGATAGAGAAGAAGCCCCTTTACCACTTCTATCCGGGCGCCAAGACGTTTTCGGTCGGCAGTGTCGGGTGCAACATGTCCTGCCGTCATTGTCAGAACTATGCGATCTCCCAATATTCCACAGGCAAGAAGCGCACTACTTATGTTTCTCCCGAGAAACTTATAGGCATGTGCAGGAACGAGAAGCTGGACATAATCTCGTTCACCTACAACGAGCCGACGATCTGGTACGAGTACATAATGGACGTCATGGACCTGGACCCCGACCTGACCTGCGTAATGGTCACGAACGGGCTCGCGAACGAAAAGCCCATGAAGGACCTTTGCAAAGTGACATCCGCCATGAACATCGATGTCAAGGGCTTCACCGACGATTTTTACATGAAAGTATGCGGCGCACACCTCGAAGACGTGCTCAGATCGGTAAAACTGGTCTTCGACCAGAAAGTGCACGTCGAGCTCACCTATCTGATGATCCCGGGGCTTAACGACAGCATGTCCGAGATACGCGAATTCGCAGTCTGGGTAAGGAACAATCTGTCGGAAGACGTGCCGGTGCATTTCACCAGGTTCCACCCGGACAACGAGATGAACGATGTTCAGTGGACATCTCCCGAGACGCTCATAGCGGCCAGAGATACCGCGATATCGGCAGGTCTCAACTACGTGTATATCGGCAACATCTTGGCCGAAGGCACCAGCGACACATACTGTCCGGAATGCGGCACCGCAGTGGTGAAGCGCCTGGGGTATCTTGTGGACATCGAGGCCCTGGACGGGAGAAGATGCGCGTGCTGCAAGCACAGGCTGAACATGGTCAGATGAGGAACAGCAGGTTCCCCGCCAGGCCCACGAAGAGCACCGATGCGAATACAGGCAGAATGAAAGGTATCATCGGAGTGACCCAGATCTTCCTCTCACCGTAATCTCTCAGCCTGGAATATATGTCCGCGGTCTCTTCGGGTATGGGAATCCTGAAAAGTTTTTCGCCGTCAGTGTCGTCCATGGGCCAGACGGGGGACAGTTCGGCCTCCTCTATGTCCATCATATAACCTTGGAACATCCTCTTTCCTCTGTTTCCGTCCCGGAGATTCCTGCAGACGTTGTATAATGCCGCGGTAAGCGAGAACAGAAGCGCGTGGAACAGCACCGCGGCGGAAAACACGAAAACCTGCGGGAGAACACCCTCCGGCACTCCCAGGAGGGGGAAGTTCCAGAACACCGGATAGAACGGGAAGGCCACGGTGAGCGATATCATGCATTTCGCATCCGCACCGCCTCTCAGCAGCCCCGCCATATACATTAGAAGATACAGTGCATAGAAGACTGGTACGGTCGTCCCTGCCTGCACCATCCGGTCCGACGGCGAGAAGATGTAAGGCAGCAGGAAAAAGACGAATATCGAACCGTAGATGGCCGCGGAAACGGCCTTGGAGCGGTCGGCGTCCCAGAGGATGTCATACATTATGATGCCGGAACCCGCCGCCATCGCAAAGTATTCCCACTTTGCCCCGTAATATGAGGCTGAGACAAGCCAGAATGCGATCCCGACCAGACCTATGGCGGCCCAATGCAGGTCGTGGACCTCCCGGCTCTGCACGTCGCTCAGGGCTGCGGACCCAAGGACCACGATTACGAGCATGAAAAGCACCAGCGGCACGGTATCCGGAACGATCACGGCCCGGAACAGCTCGGGAATATTATAATAACTAATGCCCATTCGGACAATCGTGAGATTCAAACCGCCTCTTGCAGTCGTGGTGTTACTTTCGGTGCTTGCGATAGTCGCGGTGCCGCTGGCCGATGTGGAAGAGGCATACGCCGCCACCGTGGCGGATATCAACTACGAGATCACCTATTCTACCGGCAACGGGACATTTCAGGAATATGTCAAAGACGTGAGCCCCGATATCGGGGTCAATTCGGGAAGCGAACTGAAGATAAATGTAATGATAAATTCACAAGCCGCGGGCGAGAGGACCATTTACTTCAACCAGTCGGAATTCAACGACCGTATAAGCAGTGTGGTCGTAACGGACGCCGATGGGCCCGTGGTTCTTTCTGCGGGCCAGATCTATTCTTTTGAAGTGATCGTAACTCCGAATACCAATACCCACGGAACCGGTGAAGTCAAGCTTAACATGGTGGTCGGAGACCCGGTCGCAGGTACCAACGAAACGGTACCGATCGATATAGCGATCAATGTTCTTTCTGCGGTTTCCAGCGAGGGCTACTACAACAAGATCATGGGCATATACAACAATCCGTTCGGAGAGCCCTTCGATCAGCCCGCATACGCAGCCATCCTGACACTGGCTATATGGGTGATTATGGGTATAGCGGCCGCATACGCCGTCATACCGGCAATACTCTGGGCGCCCCTCAGGAACAACAATCAGACCAGGAGAGAGATAACGCGCGGGATAGGCAAGATGGTCGTAATGTTTGCCACCGTAGCGGGAATAGGTCAGACGATAAGGGTCTACGGCGCTTCCGACTACTATATTCAGATATTCGACACCATGTCCCTTGTGCTGTACATTCTCCTCGGAGCGACCATCGCATGGAAGCTCTACCTGGTGATAATCGACAACGTGTTCCGTAAGATCGGGACCAATACATCCGTTGGAGGAGTCGACGAGACGTTGATCCCTTTGTTCAGAATGATTGGCAGGATCACCATCGGTGTTGTTGCGGTCGCCGCAATATTCTCTGCCCTCGGAGCAGATCTGATGGGGATAATCGCAGGTGCGGGAATAGCAGGACTGGCACTTTCATTGGGCGCACAGAGCACGCTCAATCAGTTCTTCAGCGGCCTGTCGCTTCTGCTGACCCGCCCGTTCAGAGAGGGAGATATAGTAAGGATCGGTTCCGAGGGCACCGTTCTGAAGGTGGACAGCGTCGGCGTCATGAACACAAAGTTCCATCATACGGATAACGAGCAGGTCATAACGATGCCGAACAACATGGTCTCTTCAGCGGTGATATACAACTACACTGCGGAGAATTCATTCTATCATTTCTACATCTACTTCGGAGTGGCCTACGGTTCGGACATAGACAAGGCGAAGAGCATAATGATGGAGGCGGCCCTTGACAACCCCAATGTCATGAAGGGCGGCTCGGTGCCTATGCCGGGAGTCAGGATGACGGCATTGGCAGATTCCAGCGTTACCCTCAGACTTTCCGTTTACGCCTATGATTATGGTGACAGCTTCTCCACCGACGGGCAGATCAGGGAGCGCGTGTACAGGGAGTTCCTCGAAAACGGTATAGAGATCCCATTCCCTCAGATGGATGTCCATCTGAAGTACGAGCCTGCAGAGGATAACAAAGTAGTGGTCACTCAACCCAGGAGGAAGGACAAGGCCGTGAAAGCGGAACCCCAGGCAGATTCAAAGGTCGAATGAGAGAATTAGGGGCCGGGAACTCCCGGCCCGTAGGTTTCAGGCCTCTCTGTCTATTGCGAAGCGGGCGAGCTCTATCATGAACTCCTTCTCCTCGCTCGGGGGCAGGAACTGGATCTTTTCGATCGCCATATCGACCTTTTTCTGGGCCAGGTCCAATGCGTATTTTATGCTTCCGGCTTTTTCGAGGATTTCGAGCGCCCTATCGATCTCCCTCTCGCTGGCATCGATCTTTCCCAGGATGCCTTTGAACTCTCTGAACTCTTCCGCGTCCTCGATGTGGTCCATCGCGTGGGTGATCATGACTGTGCATTTTCCTTTGCGGATGTCGTTTCCCACTGATTTTCCGGTCTTGGAAGACTCTCCGGCAACACCCAGGTAATCGTCGTACATCTGAAATCCAAGTCCGAGATCTATCGCATATTCGTTGATTGCTTTCACTGTTTTATCGTCTGCACCTCCGGCGATCGCACCTCCGGCGGCCGCGGCAGCAAAAAGGACGCTGGTCTTCAGTCTGATGGTCTCGATGTACACTTCTTCGGTGACGATACGCCCTTCGTTGTTGATGTCCATCTGCTGTCCGCGCGCAAGGTCCCAGACTGATTTGGTGACGTATTTCAGAATACCTCTCATGGCATCGTCCGGAACATCCAGGTCTGCGATTATCTGGAATGCTTTGGCGAACAAGGCATCGCCGGCCAGCACCGCGGTAGGCATTCCGTATTTTACGTGGATGGTGGTCATGCCCCTGCGCTTTTCGTCTCCGTCCATGAGGTCGTCGTGGACCAATGTGAAGTTGTGAATATATTCTACCGCGACAGCCAACGGAACAGCCTTTGACACGTCTCCGCCGACGGCACCGCAACATGCGATGGCCATTGCCGGCCTCATCCTCTTCCCGCCTGCGTACGGATATTGCCTGGAAGCCTCGATGAGGTCTGCCGGTTCTTCATTTTCTATGTATTTTTTGATCGGCGCATCCAGCTCAGCTGAAATTTTCTTAAGATATTCCTTTGCATTCATTCTAGTCCCTCTAACCACTGTCTGGTCTCGCCGAGCACAACGTACCTAGCTTTGGAAAGCTGTTTGATATCTGAACACCCGGTCAGCAGCATGGCCACCTTAAGTTCTTCTCTGATCAGTGTCAATTTGTTCTTCACGGCTTCAGCCGATTCAGTCGCTTCTCTCAGCACGGCGTTCGCGATGCCCGCGCAACTTGCGCCCATCGCAATGCTGCATGCGACGTGTATCCCGTCGAGTATGCCTCCGGAAGCGATGAGAGGAAGGCCGCATCTGGCCTCGATAAGCGACACCGGGGACGGTATCCCCCAGTCGAAGAACGTCTCGCCCATTCCTGTGCGGATATCGTCTCCGGCCTCGATCGCTCTGTGGAGCTCGACCCCTGAGAAGCTGGTGCCACCCATTCCGGCTACGTCGATGCCCCTGATCCCTGTACCCTTGAGCCTCGATGCAACATCTCTCGAGATTCCAGCCCCGGTCTCCTTGACGATTATCGGGTATTTGACTGCCAGATCGCGTATTGCATCGTAACAGCCCTTGGCATTCGTGTCCCCTTCAGGCTGAACAGCCTCTTGCAGATAGTTCAGGTGCACGGCTATTACGTCGGCATCGATCAGATCAATGGCTCTGCCAACACCATCCGAAGCGAATATGTCCTTGCTATGTTGGGGAATCAGCTGGGGCGCGCCGATGTTGCCGATCATCAGTGGCACATCGTATTCCTTCACTACGCTGTAGCTTTTTGGCTCCACTCCTCCGACGCCAGCCCTCTCGCTGCCAACCCCCATTCCTATGCCGAGTTCGGCACAAGCCTCTGCGATGTTCGAGTTGATTCTCTCAGCTCCGCTGAATCCGCCTGTTATGGCAGTCACGATAAGCGGGAAGTCTAGCTTCTTCCCGAAAAGAGTGATACTTGTATCGATCTCGTCCGCATCTACCTCAGGCAGAGCGTTGTGTACAAATCTGACATCGTCCCAGTAGCAGTAGCCAGGAGCCACTCGCTGCGTCAGGCAGATCTCGATGTGGTCGGCTTTTCTGTTGTTGATCGGTGTCATTTCGTTCCGCCCCTCGCGATAGTACAGGTAACCGTCTCTCCTCGCAGCAAAGCACCCAACCTTCCGTCGACCGTGCCGTTGACAAGAACGCAGTCACGGTTTTTAGTGCTCATCCTGAGCATTGCTTCTACCTTGGAGAGCACCCCTCCCGTCACGTCATCCACGCCGCTCTCCGATTTAATCTTCTGCAGCATTTCCGGGTCGACAGAGCCGAGAAGTCTGGCTCCTTTGTTGGTTTTCGGATCTGCAGTGTAGAGCCCGTCGATGTCGGAGACGAATATGACCTTTTTGATATCGAAAAGTTCCGCCAGGACCTCCATAAGCTGATCTCCCGAGCATATTCCGAAGCCCTTGGTGCGGTCTGTGACGACATCCCCGAAGGTTACAGGCATAATCCCGAGTTTATTGAGTCTTTCGATCGCTTCCGTGTCCGTTGCTATCAATTTGTCGTTGTTCATGACGAAGCAGGACCCGGGAGCGACCGACACGGCTGGTATTCCGGCCGATAGCATTTCTTTGATAATCATCTGGCTCAGGTCCCTGGTGTCATACTGTACCTGGGCTGCCGCGATTATCTGGTCATTGGACGAGAAGCCGTTCTGCAGGCCGTATTGCCTTGCGAGCACGTGGCCGAACGAACCGGCCCCGTGGACCACCAGGACCTCGAGTCCGGAATCCTTGATCTCCTTGCAGAGTTTCGAGACGCGTTCCTGATTGAATTTTCTATACTGGGACTTATCGGTTATGACACTACCGCCCAGTTTTATAATTATCATGCGGTCACCCGTATTCGCTGTGTATTTAAGATTTGTTGCACGCGGAGGTTCTCCATACGGACCCGGAGAGCTATTACCAGCTCATTCTGCATTCGACATAGGGCCGGAACACGATTGCGCGACCGTCTGTTCGCCGCATTCTGTCCGCGACAGGTTAAAAAACGAACATAACCCCATGTGCCAGGCATTATATCTGATAACAAATTGACATCACGAAGAGCACCATGGCAACGAGATTCATTTCGGACAATGGGAAAGAATACGAGGGCGAGCACGGTCTGATGAGTGCGAAGCCCCTCGATGCGATCCGGCGCTCGGTGATCGCGCTCGAGGACATAGGTGGGGGATGTATTCCTCGGCGAGCCTGCGCTCGATGCAGATGACTGGTTCAGGAGGGACAAGGATGGCGGAGAGGTCGTCAATATTCTGCGTATCTTTTTCGATGAGGCGCATATGCTGTTCGACGATGCGCCTCCCCCTCGTCCAAAGTCGGTATATTCTTCAGGTCCCAGAGCCTCTCCGATATCCAGGATCCGGTCCTATCCAAGCTAGGCAACCGCGTGCGGCATGCACTCCGTGCCTACATGCCGAAAGAACGGAAAGCTGTAAAGACGGCAGCGGAAACGTTCCGTGCAAATCTGAATTTCAAGACTGCTGGTGTGATAATCGAGCTTGGCACAGGGGAAGCGCTGGCGTCGTTCCTCGACGAGAAAGGACGCCCGGACATAGCAGAGAGTGTGTTCATACTGCCACCCAGATCGTTCCTGGGACAGATCCCCGATGAAGATTACAGGACGATGGTATCCGGCGGCGAACCGGACGAGAGGTACGGGCGGCGGATCGACGACCACACGGCCTACGAGGCCATTGAAAATGCCGAGTCTGAAAAAGCCAGGGAGGCCAATGGAAGGGAGAAGGCCACCCCTAAACACACCACGACACGGAAAAGGAGATCGTATGCTGGGAAGGCCACCGACGGAACGGTCGGCAGCGCCATACCGCAATAGGGCGCGTCCCGTGCGACACGCTGTCGAAAAAGCTGTTCCGCCGAACTTACTGGTACTTCACGCCGTCGTGGTCGAGGACCTCGTTCCAGAGAGCTATGGTCTCGCGGGCCTCATCCTCGTCCATTATCTCTATGGCATATCCAGCGTGAACAACCGCCCACTGCCCCACCTCGGCGTCGACCATCGCAACGTTCGCCTGTTTTATGACGCCACCGAAATCGACATCTGCCGTTTGATCGTTTATCTTAACAATTTTTCCAGGAATCGCAAGGCACATTCTTTCACTCCGATACTATCTTTATTATTGCTTCAGCCGGCTGTCCGTCCGTTGCTTCGAGGGCCTCCACGGCCCTCTCTCTGTTGCATCCGGTCTGCGAAATGACGAGCGCTATATCTTCCTCTGGTATCTGCGGTCCGATAGCCTCCGATGAAGACGACAGCGGCCTCACGATCTCGGTTCCGGTTATCTGGTAGCTCCTGGAACCGTTCATATCTATGCAGATCACCTGGGCGTTGGTTATGACCGTCTCGTCATCCCTGGTCCTGATTATAATCTCGGTAACGTTCGGGACCTCGGACTGGCTGATGCCCATTTTTTTCATCGCCTGCTTCATCTGGCGCTGATTTATCTTAGCCATACCATCACCTGAACCGTCCGCATGTTTAATTAATATTGCTCAAGGAAAGCGACTTCACGATCGCATCTTCCATAGCTTCGAGAAGATCTTCTCCCTTATCGGGGTCCGGGATCCCTCCCTGTGCGAAATCGGGTTTTCCGCCTCCGCGCCCTCCGAACTTTCCAAGCACTTCGGTCAGGACCATTCTGCAGTCTGTTTTGGTCGAACCTGAAGACATAACGGCCGAAACGGTCTCGCCGTACGATACGAAGGCTGCCACACCGCCCTTTGACTTTACTTTCTCGGCTGCCTCTGCCATAACAGTCCTGTCGGCTCCGTGCACCATGGCGGAATACACGAACGTTCCATTCACGTTTCTGGGTTCCACGGACGAAAGCAAGGCCCTGGACGATTCCCTGAGCGAAGCGCGGCTGATTTCAATCTCTTTCTTCATGTTCGATACGGCCTTCACTATGTCCTCGGGCTTGCTGTCCGCGGCCTCCGCGGCCTCCAGACAGGTCACTGCAAGTTCCATGGCCGAATCGGCCGCCGTATCTCCTACCTTGAAGTGAATGGCCATACCGTCCTTTCCGGCCGAGACCTTTCTGTCGACGAAAATCATACCCAGCTCCGACGTCTCCATAACATGGACCCCGCTGCATGCCGAATAATCTATGTCTCCTATCGCAACCACCGAGATCTCCTCCTCTTCAGGTATGCGGTCTAGTTTTATACGGACCTTGTCTGCGAGGTCCGGGTCGTCCCTGCTCATCATGATCCTCGATACGGTTAGGTTATCTCGTATTGCGGCGTTGGCGAAAACGACCGCCTTCCTGATATCCTTCCAGGAGACGTCTTTGCTGACTATCACGTATTTGCTTTCGGGCGATATGAAGATCTTGGAGATCTCCAGGTCGGGGACCTCCCGCCGAAGAGAGCCGAACAGCAAATGTTCTGCGGTGTGCCCCATCATGAGGTCGAAACGTCTGTTCCAGTCGACGCTTCCCCATACATCGTCTCCTACGCTGTAACTATGTCCGGGCACCCTGTGCGCCACGTCTCCCTTTTTGTCGTAGAAGGCTTCCGTGACAAGGTAATCGTCCAGCGTCCCCGTATCGCACACCTGTCCTCCGCCCCCCGGATAGAACGCGGTGCGGTCAAGTACGACCAGTTCTCCGTCGATAGATTCCACTTGCGCCTGGAATTCGAACTGATATCCGTCGTGCCTGAACAATTCCTCTGTCATATTCCGGTAAAACAAGTCCCTATCTAATAAATATACGGAAGGGGTTTGTGCATCGGTGGTGCCGGATGTCGGGACTTCGCGATATGGATGACTTAGACAAGCGGATTGTAGAGCTCATTTGCACATCGAGCCAAGGTTCCTATAGACAATTGGCTAAACAAATCGGCGTCCATCCCACGACACTGATCCAGAGGGTCAAAAATCTGGAGACCAAGGGAATAATCAACGGATACCGCGCCAAGATAGATTACATGAAGCTGGGGTTCGAGTACATGGGTATCGTGCACATATATGCCGACAACCTCGTTGAAGTCCTCGGGAACCTGAGCAGGGTCCCTCAGATCGTAGGTATATTCGACGTAACTGGAGATAGCGACGCCATCGCGTGGGTGGCCTGCATCAACAGGGAGGAGTTTTCCGAGACAGTGAAGCTCATCAACTCGCAACCCGGTGTCAAGAAGACCAATACTTCCGTGGTCCTAAGCATTGTCAAGGACCCGTTTGACTTCATACCTGAAATAGTGGATGAATGAGCCTGCGATAATTATTATATATTCCTGCGTTTAGCAGACCCAAGTCTATTTGGAGATCAACCACATGAAGAGAACAAACACCTGCGGAGAGCTAAGGAAATCAGACCTGGGGAAAGAGGTCTGCCTCCAGGGCTGGGTCAGGTTCTCCAGGGACCACGGAGGGGTCGCTTTCATAGACCTTGCCGACAGATACGGGATCACACAGATAGTCTTCGACCCCGCAGACCTTCCCTCTGAGACCGACGCATCCCGCATATCCGATGTGATGAAAAAATTCACTCGCGAGTCCGCAGTCTCCGTGAATGGTGTGGTAAGGGAGAGGGTGGAAGGCACTGCCGACGCCCGCAACCCGACCGGAGAGATCGAAGTCCTGATATCCGATGCCGAGATCCTTGGAAGGTCGAAGATCCCGCCGTTCGAGGTCGGAGACCAGAAGGAAGGTGTCCTCCCGAACGAGGACGTCAGGATGAAGTACAGGTATCTGGACCTCAGGCGCACCGAGATGATCGAGGCGATTACGATCAGGAGCAGATTCATGCATCTTGCCCGCCAGTATCTCGAGTCAAAGGATTTCCTGGAGGTAGAGACCCCGATATTGGCACGTTCCACCCCTGAAGGGGCCAGAGATTTCATCGTGCCGTCGAGGGTTCATTCGGGTACATTCTATGCGCTGCCGCAGTCGCCGCAGCTGTTCAAACAGATGCTCATGGTAGGCAGCATCGACCGATATTACCAGTTCGCGAGATGCTTCCGCGACGAGGATTCCAGGAAGGACCGCCAGCCCGAGTTCACCCAGCTCGACATGGAGATGTCGTTCATCGAAGAGAAGGATATCCAGGATGTGATCGAAGGTCTGATCTCGTTTGTCTGGGATGGATTATACGGGAAGAAGCTCGAGGTTCCGTTTCCCCGTATAGGGTACACGGAGGCGATGGAGCGTTTCGGATCCGACAAGCCCGATATGAGGTACGGGCTGGAGTTTGTAAAGCTGACAGATGTCGTGAAGGACGTCCCGTACGAGATATTCCAGAGGATCATGAAGTCCGGCGGTATCGTGGCCGGAATCAACGTCTCGGCCGAGCTGTCCGGGGGGAAGATCGGCAGGAACGATATCGACCGTTACATCAACTACGCTAAGAAGGTCGGCTTGGGAGGACTCACATGGATGAAGATCCAGGACGGGGTCCCCACAAGCAACATCACCAAGTACTTCACGCCCGAGATACTCGAAGGCATAAAGAACGAGATGAAAGCAGAAGAGGGAGACATTCTCTTCCTGGTCGCAGGGCCGTGGAAGTCCACCTACGAGGGAGGCGGCGCGCTGAGAAAGAAGATCGCCGAAGACCTAGACCTGGTGCCCAAGGACGTGTTCCAGTTCTTTTGGCTCGTCGACTGTCCGATGTTCGAGGTAGATCCTGTCTCGGGAAAGTACGATGCGTTCCATCACCCCTTCGTGAAGCCCCTGGGCGACATAGACGGCAAGGCGTGCGGGGGAGCATGCTTCGACATATGTCTGAACGGCAACGAGCTCGGCTCCGGATCGCTGAGGATAAACGATCCCGAGATCCAGAAAGCGGTGTTCAGGAAATTGGGCAAGTCGGACGAGGATATCGAGGAAGAATTCGGTTTCTTCGTCGAGGCACTCAGCTACGGTGCACCTCCCCACGGGGGCATCGCCATCGGAGTGGACAGGTTCATTACGATAATCCTCGGCAAAGAGACCATACGCGACGTCATCGCGTTTCCGAAGAACAAGAAGGCCGTATCGTTGCTGGATAACTCCCCTGCCAAAGTTCCGGAGGACAAGCTGGAGGAGCTTCAGATAATGACCCTGTCCATCGACGACCTGGATTTTGAAACCGTGGAAGAAAGCGAAGAGGAATGATCAGAGCCTTTCTTCGATCAACCTCTTCGTCGCATCCACGATTTCCGCTGATGAGCATGCTCCGCCTGTCCGTTTCATAACATGGCCGATCACGCGGTTGGCGGCCCTCTCATTCTTGCGGTAGTCTTCTATCACCGACGGGTTAACGTCGAGATATTCGCTGATTATAGAGTCGAGGTCGGCCGAGCCGCTCCTAACCTCATCGACATCCGTACCGGTAAGGAACGCTCTGATCCTAATGTTGCATTCGGTATCGGTGATTTCTCCGGCCTTGAACTTACCGATCAAAGACACCACTTCGGCGGCATCTCCTCCGCCACGGGCCTCGAAGGACTTCCACCCGGCGCTTACCGCACCGGAAGTCCATGTCCTGGCGGTCTCCGTGTCTGTGGCGGCGGCAAGTTCTTCGAAGAGATGTGCCAGTTCCACCGATGTGGATACGAACTGCTTTGCCGTCTTCTCGTCGATGCCATACTCTTTCGAAAGGCGCAATATCATGTTCTGCGGGCTTTCTCCGATCTTCAACCTTTCGGTGAGTTCCTTAACGTTGAAGATACCCAGGTCCGGCTCGTCTATGTACCCGTAGTCTGCTTCCATCTCCTTTTTCCTGACAGAGATCGTGACGCCGCGCTCCTCGTCGAAACGTCTGGTCTCACGGACCACTTTGCCTCCGGCCTTCAGGAGCTTGGTCTGCCTGACCAGCTCGTAAGTGAGGGCCCTCTCGACGTTCTTCAGCCCCGTGACGTTCTTGACCTCGCATCTTTCGATGCCCACGGAAATGTTGCAGTCGCAGCGAATGCTGCGCTCTCCGTCGTCAGGGATATCAATTGTGTGACGTATGTCGCGGATCAGTTGGCCAAGGAACTCCCTGGCCTCTGCAGGCGTGGACAGGTCCGGCTCCGTGACTATCTCCGCCAGCGGGACCCCCGAGCGGTTGTAATCCACGAGCGAGGAGAGGTCTCCGACCCTCTTTATCTTTCCCGGGTCCTCTTCGATATGGATGCGGGTGATGCGGATAGGCTTCTTTCCGTTAAGATAATACATTCCCTTTTCGCCCAGAGGGCGGTCGTATTGTGTGATCTGGAAGTTCTTTGCGTTGTCAGGATAGAAATATATCTTCCTAGCGAACCACGTGGTGTCGCGGATGGTGCAACCGAGCATCTTGGCGAGCAATATGCCGTACTCTATCGCTTTCCTGTTCATCATGGGCCTCGCGCCCGGAAAACCCAGGCATACGGGGCAGACGTGCGTGTTGGGTGCCGGGGCATCGGTCGTCGGGCACGGGCAGAAAAGCTTCGACTTTGTAGGAAGCTGTACGTGGATCTCCAGGCCGATCTTCATATCGAAACCTCTGGTCTGACGGATTCGAAGGTCTTCTCCCACTCTTCGGCGGCGGAGAACAGCACGCCCTCGTCCCATTGGTCAGCAACTAACTGCATCCCTATGGGCATCCCGTTCCGGTCGTACCCGCAGGGCACGGATGCGTGCGGCATCCCCGCAATGTTGGGCGGTCCGGTGAGTATGTCCGCCTTGTATGATTCCAGCGGGGTCATCTTCGATATATCCGAGAACTTTGGGGACACGAAAGGCATCGTAGGTGTAAGCACGGCATCGCATTCCCTTAGTACGGAACGGTACTCTCCGATTATCGATTGGCGCACCATGCGGGCCTTGGAGTAATAGCGGTCCCTGAACCCCACCATACGGGTAAATGTTCCCAGGAGTATCCTGCGTTTGGCCTCCTGTCCGAAATATTGCGAACGGAACGATGTGAAGTAATCGTCGAATTTGAGAGAAAGATCTCCCTTCTGATGTCCGTACCTCATTCCGCAGTAACGTGCCAGGTTCGTAGAGGCTTCCGATGTTGCTATGACGTAATAGGCAGGGATGGCATACTTCAAAGAGGGCATTTCAACGGTATCGACGTCCACTCCCAGGCTTTCAAGTGTCTCCAACCCGTCGGTGAATGCCATTCTGACGTCCTCGGAGACGCCCTCCGTAGCATCCTTCGGCACCGCAACGGATTTCAGCTTCCTTCGGGCGCCCATATCGGGCTGCATACAGGACGTCGGGTCCCGGGGGTCCGCTCCGGCCATTATGTTGACGTATTTTCCAAGGTCGGATGCCTTTGCAGAAATGATGCCGATCTTGTCCAGCGAGTTGCCGTAATCCAGCAGGCCGTACCTGGAAACCCTCCCGTATGTGGGCACTATGCCGTAAACGCCGCAGAAGCTCGCAGGGCAGCATATGGACCCACCTGTGGAAACGCCTATCGCCACGTGCCCATCCATGACGGCTGCCGCGCATGCGGCGCCACCGGAAGAGCCTCCGCAGGACCTTTCAGGGTCGTAAGGGTTTCTGGGAACGCCGAACGCCGAGTTGGTCGAGAAAGTACCGAACCCGAACTCGTCCATGTTCGTCTTGCCCACGAGCAGTCCGCCGGCCCCCCTCATTCTGGCTATCGATGTGGCATCGAACGGCGGGCGGTAGCCCTCCAGTATCTTGGACCCGGAACAGGTCTCCATGTCTTTTGAGGTCAGGTTGTCCTTGGCGGAGAAAAGGAACTCAGCATCGCCGGCCTCCGTATCGGAGGTTATGGTTCTGAACATCTGATACTTTTCGTTGATCTTCGAAAGCGAAGACAAAATCGACGTTTCGATCATAGGAGCCTCGGCCCCCTGACATAGTTGTTGTAGGTGTCCATCCCCTCCAGAAGTTTGTCCGGGTCTATCTCCATGTGTGGCTCGTCGTCCCTCAGGACGTCTGCCACATCTATCGGGTCGATGCCGAAGTTCTCGCAGTCCGGCGCCTCGTCAAGCAATGCGAAATATCCCAGGATGTCGCTCAGATCCCTGCTGAATGTTTCAAGCTCTTCTTCAGTAAGTTTCAGATGAGCGCTGCGTGCGACCTTCTCCACGGTTTCTCTGTCCATTGCCGGTCAGTCCTCCGAAGGCTCAAACCTGTTATAACCTTTATCGGAGCGGGACATCATTTCTGGCCTTGCCGATAAGGATTATAGAACTCAACGTTACGGCGTTGTCCTCGAAGATGAACTCCTTTCCGATCTTCTTGAGCAGGCTCTCCATTTCTATACCGTATCCGCTTATCGAATCGATCTTCTGGAGAGGATACCTGCATGCTCCGCCGGGGTATGTGCACACTCCGCAGTAACGGCATCCCCCGTCGCCCAAAACCCTGACGGGGGCGAACGTCCTGATCATGTCCGCGGCCCTTCTGCAGCTGTTGCTGAGATCATCTCTGGCACGTTTTATCTCCTTTTTGTTCTTCGGATCCAGGGCATATCTTTTCATGACCAGGAACGATTCCGGATATGACCTAAGAACCCCGGCGCATTCTTCCAGCGTGCCGACCCCCGGGGGGCACCCCCAGTTCGTGCCATATTCTCCGCATTCGTTCTTCTCGCAAAGGGACCTGAATTCTTTTGCTTTCGGTGAAGTTTCAGGAACATCTATTTTAGTTACCTCGAATCCTTCTTCCCTGAGTCTATCCTCGAACCCGTACATCGGACACCCGATACGGTATGTCCCAATAGCGATATATCGGTTACTGGTACTCTGAGGGTTAAACATTTAAGCAGAGGGTCCGCTTACTGGTCGATAACATGGCAGACGCTACTGCAGATAAGAAGATCGCCGCGGCAATGAAGTTGATGGACGACGGCGATTTCAAGAAGGCATACTCCCAGTTCAAGAAGCTGACCGAGGAGTACCCTGAGGACGCCGAGTGCTGGTACGCTCGCGCCGAGTGCGGTAACTATGCGTCTGGAATGTTCGGTGCCAAAATAAAGCCGGAAGAGATTGCGACCGCATACGAGAAAGCGTGTGAGCTCGACCCCGAGAACGTGGATTATTACCAGTCGTACGGGCTCTTCTGCATATCGGTCAACAAGTTCGACGATGCCGAGAAGCTCTACAACGAGGCGGCAGAGATGGACGAATCCAGGGCACCCTCCCTGTACTCCGAGTTTGCGATCGAGTATTACAACATAATTATGGCCAACTATGGCGAGATGCCCGAGGACCCGAAGGCCGCCGAGGCAGTAAACAAGGCGTTGATACCTTACAAGAAAAAAGCGCTCTCATACATGCTCAAGGCTTTGGAGATGTCCCCCGAGGAAGCAAAATCTTTGCTCTGAAACGGCACTGCAAATGAGCGCATTCGGCATTCGAATTCAATATATGGATGCTGCATCAGGGTGATATCGGAGAGGAGCGTTCTTACGGCATCCTGCTATTTGCGACGGACGTTGTTTTCAAAGCCATGGGATGCAAATGGGCCCCGCCGACATCCGATGGATCCATGTCGACCGCATATCGAAAGGGGAATTCGATCGAGAAAAATTTTTCAAAATGGGATAAAAGATGGTAGCGAGGGATCGATTTGAACGATCGGTCTCCGGGTTATGAGCCCGACGGGATATCCTGGCTACCCTACCTCGCTATACGTCGCTCTATCAGTACTCTGTATTTATCTTTTATGATGTAAACAGCCATTAATTGAATTCTTCATAGGAATTTCTTCAAGAACATGAGGTCCTGTAGGTTGCCTTTTATCTTGATTTTCTTGGTGATGTAAGCCTTCATAGGTCTAAGTTCTCCGTCGATCATCGCCTGAAGGTTCTCAGGGGTTGAGATCACGATAATATCGGAATTATCCATTGCCTCGGCCTTGAAGCCGGTGATCCTAGAGTTCTGCAGCTTCATGCTGTAAGACTCTTTTCCGAGGTCTATCATGAAGGTCTTGTCGAGATGTGCCAATTCCTTCCGTAGCTTTTCATCATCATCGCTCTTTTTGTTGAATTTGTCCACTAGGTCCTGTATCTGTTCCATTAAGGTCATATGTTCACCAATCGCTGATCTTGGTGTTCGCCGCGAGGGACGTCAAGCGTCTGACGGGCTCCCAGGAACACCTAGTATATGCTGGGGCACGTCCCTTTTCTTTTATCCATCTTTCTATAAAATCCATCGTGATGCGGTCGCTGGGATAGCCGCTCCCTATGTTTATGCCGAACTCTTTCGATATCTCCGTTATGCGACGGTCTCTCGTAACCTTCGCTACGATCGAGGCCGCCGAAACAACAGGATACCTGTCGTCCGCCTTGTGTTCGGCAACGACTCTGCAAACTCCGCCGCATTTCGCACGCATAGATTCGGAGAAGTTCCTTTCGTTAACGTCCGGGCAGTCTGCATAAAGAGTTCCGGCCGATAGTCCATTGAATGCTTCTGCAAACATATTGAGCTCTATTTCGTTCAGGGAAATATGATCTCTCTGTCTGTCTATTTCCGCTGCGGAAACTTCGATTACATGAGTATCATAGCTCTCTACAAGCTCGGCGTATATGGTCTCTCTTTTCCTGGGAGTAAGCTTTTTAGAATCTTTCACTCCGAGGGACATCAGGCCCTTGTCGTCATCTGTTCGTACGATGCCTACCACGAGCGGGCCCATTACCGAACCTCTGCCTGCCTCATCGATGCCACAATATACCACCGGATCACCCATGTACCAGAAAAAAAGTAACCATATATATTTTAAGTCGAGTCGTGCCTACAGAGCAGAACATGAATTTAAAGTGTGATGTTCAGTACGGAAAGGCCGACACGGGCTTCAGACTGACCCGAGTCGGTGTCACCGGTGTCAGAAAACCCATAATCGTGAAAAGGAAAGGGGTCAATAACGAGCTCAACAGGGCCCTGAACTGCAGCATCGATATTTTCGTAGACCTTCCCGCGGAGCAGAAGGGTTCGCACATGTCACGCAATGTGGCAGTTCTAACAGATGTTGTTCTCGAAAGCATATCCAAACCGGTGGTCGGCCTGGAGGTCGTGGCCGCCGATATGTGCGAAAGGCTCCTGGTGCACCATGAGTACGCCAAGGTCGCAGGAGTTTACATCACCACGGATTACTTCAAGCCCAGCATGACGCCTAACGGAAGAGAGACCTATGAAGTCTACAAACTGATCGCAAAGGCTACCGCCATCCGCGACGAAGGTGTTCGCAAGACGATCGGCGCCGAAGTCATCGGTATGACGGCATGTCCGTGTGCCCAGCAGACCGTTAGGGAGATAATGGAATGCGACGGAGTAATGCCGGTAATTTCGCACAACCAGAGAAATATCTGCACGGTTACCGTCACCACCGGCGAGGACCAAGAGGTCGAGGCCGATACGCTGATAGATCTGGTCGAAGCATCGTTCTCTTCGCCGACTTACGAACTTCTGAAAAGAGAGGACGAGGGGAGAGTTGTGATAAACGCGCACAAGAATCCCAAGTTCGTCGAGGATGTCGTGAGAGAAGTGCTCAAAAGGATGGTCGATAAATTTCCGGGCCTTCCCGACGACACGGACATCATGGTCAGGAGCGAATCAGAAGAATCGATACACAAGCACAATGCTTTCGCCCAGAGGGAAGCCACATTGGGTGAGTTGAAAGAAGAGGCCGAGTGAATCACTCGGCCGGTTCTTCTATCGGTTCAAGCTTCTTTTCCAGTATCGAGATGTCGGATACGAATATGCCTTCCGGCAACTCCAGGTC
>WOYN01000012.1 GCA_011620825.1 Candidatus Methanomethylophilaceae archaeon
AGATGTCTATAAGAGACAGGCATCAAGGATATCGTCGAAATAGATGTTCCGAGGCCCAGGGACCGCGCCTCGCCCGAGTTCATGAAGCTGCGCAAGCATATATTGAGCGAACTTGAGGACGAGAACGTCAGGCCCATCATGCATGCAGAGGCTCTGAACGGGCGATAAATGAAAAAGGGCGGGGCCCGTCCCCGCCCGGAAAGTTTATCAGGACAGCCTGAGGGAGTCGAACTGCATGACCTTTTCGGGGCATATGTACTGACACCTGTAGCAGGCCGTACCGAGGCAGTTCTTGGTCTTCACGGTGATCGTCTTGTCCTTGCTGACGGTCAACGCGTTCTCGGGGCATTCGTGCTCGCACTTCTTGCACCCGGTGCAGCCCTCCATCTTTCCTATCAGGTCGGTACCTATGTCGTGAAGGATGAACAGGCCCCTGTCGCCGAGGTCGGCTATGTCACGCATAGATATGCGCGTGACCTTCGGGTGCCCGGCGGGCTTGGGCAGCGCCTGGAGACCGGCGGCAACGTTGTTATCGTTGTACTTGGTCATGCTCATGCCCTCTTCGCAGTAGGCCAGCTCCTGTACGTAGATCTGCTCGAATATCGAGTCCCCGGCGAACATTATATGGTTGGCGCGGATGCTGTTTGCAGTCTCCTGAAGCTCGTCGAGAAGTTCGGGGTTCATCAGAATGTCCGTTGAAAGCGCCAGGGACGTGTTTCCGTACTGGTAGATGTCGTCGCATGTCGGAGGTATCAGGCCGATATCCCTCCCTTTCAAAGCGTCCACGTATGTACCGGACGCGCCGCACATGTACATCGTCCTGAGGTCCTTGAAATCGATGCCCGCGTGCTCCACCAGCGTGAAGTGGCCGGCCCTCATGGCACCGATGGCCTTCATGGCCTCCGAGATGTCGTTGCTGGTGATGAAGACGCCGTCCTGCAGATGCATCATCCCGTCATCGGTGGTCAGCTTACCTTTTTTCCAAAGGTCGCTCCCAATCGCCACAGCGACGGCCGCTATGACGCCGGTACCTGTTATTCCGGTGGCCTTTCCGTGCATGGGGCCCTCCTCCGACATGATGCCGAGGCTAAAGTCGAACCTGTCCCCGTTCTGAGGTATCAGGTTATCGTCGAGGACCTTGCAGATCCATTGGAAATCATACTCCAGGTCGCTTATCGCTCCCGGGGCCGCGAGCATCCCGCACTCTATGGACTGCCCCTCCATTGCCGGACCGGCCGCGGCCGACCCTGTGTATATGTCGTCTCCCACTTTCAGGGCCATCTCGGCGTTGGTGCCGTAGTCGGTGACGAGGCAGTTCTTCTTCTGCTCCAGGAAACCGCTCTTATACATCATCGCAAGCGCATCGGCGCCTATCTCGTGCCTTATGGCGGGCGGTACGTAGAGTTCGGTCTTGTCCGGGACGTCGAACCCGCAGGCCACGGCGCTGAACACGCCTGCATCTCTCTTCTGGTCCTTGATCCCCCTGACCCTCTTGGCGTTCTCGCCCGCGAAAGCGAGGTCTTCCACGGGAATGTTCTGCGCCAGCGAAAGCTGGATGGGGTTCCCGCAGATGCTGACCCTGACCACGTCCTTCAGGTCTATTCCCAGGGTTCTGATGAGCTTGTTCACCGTGTCGATGACGATATTGTGCGCCACATCCTGCCCGACCCTTATGCTGAACGTCAGGTGGTCCATAATGTTGGCCCCGGGCAAGGGATGGCATTCTGTTATCGATGTCGATAGAATTTTTTTCGACTTTAGGTCGACCGCATGTGCCCTGAAGCCGCTCGTTCCCAGATCTAGAGATATTCCGTATTCCATTGTTTTTCCTCCGCTCACTAATATGTTTCAATAACAGTGACTTCAGCGGTCGCAACACCCTCCGCGGTGTTCGCCGTCATCGTCATCGTCATCATCGTTATGATGTTGGCCCTCGCAGGCATTCTCGTGTTCGTGATCATGGCATTCGCAGTCGTGTGCTCCATGCTTGTCATGGCCCTCATCATCATGGTCATGCCCGTGCTTGTGATCATGGTCGTGGTGTTCGTGATCATGGCATTTGCAGTCGTGATGATCGAGCTCGATGTCCAGATTGGTATCTTCCAGCACATGGTGCATGGTGTGGTCGAGCTCGCCCTCATCGACATCTAGGACGGCGCACATAAGAGTGAATCCCGCTTTCTCGGAAGGCTCCATCGTGCCGTGTATTTCGACCCCGTTCTCCATATCTATGAGGTTCAGCGTGATCCCGGAGCCGTCCTCGAGATAGATCGCGCACTTGATGTGGCCCAGAAGCACGCCGGACTCGCCGCCGACCCATTTGCCGATCTCGTAGAGCGCGTCCGCCATCCTCGCCTGGGCGTCCGCATTGAATCCTATGATGCGCCCTGTGAAACCGACGGCGGCCCCGCCGGCCTCTTCTATCGAGTTCTCCGGTTCTGTGTCATCGTGCTCTGCACGGTCGTGCTGTTTCATTTCATCATCCCGTATACTTTGTCCAAACTCTCGCCTGTCTTTACAGATATAGATAATACGGGCTTGTCCGGGAATTCGGAAGCCATCCATCCTTTGATCTCTTCCAATTTCTCAGGGGTAGCAAGGTCGCTCTTGTTGATCAGTATGAAGTCGCTTCCGTGCATCTGTCTTTTGAAGAATTCTTCCTTCTTTTTGATCAGGTCGTCAAATCTCTGTACGTCCACAATTCCGACTATGAATGTCCCGTCGGGGTCGATCATAGATATGCGCACGAGCTCCTTCACCTTGTGCGGCAAGGCGAGCCCGGTTGGTTCCACGATGATTATGTCGGGATCGATATCCCTCTTGATGCTCTGTAATGCATTTTGAAGCGTTCCCGAAAGCGAGCAGCAAATGCACCCGTTGGGGAGTTCGATCGCATCGTATCCCTCGGCCCTGAGGGTCGTGCCGTCCACACCTACCTCGCCTGATTCGTTCACAAGAAGCGCCACATGTAATTTTCTCTCGATGTACATTGACGCGAGCTTCATCAAAAGGCTGGTTTTTCCGCTTCCGAGGAAACCGCCCAGAATGTAGACATACATGGCTAGTGAACCGAGGAGATGTTATTTATGCGTTTACCAACGACATTCGGAAACACCAAATCTGCCAGCTACGGTTGTAATACAGTAACACAAATATTATTTTCGTGCCAAAAAAATGTTTATATACATATGAATCGCGGCCACACCTGATTTTTGTAACAGATAGACAGCAAAAGGCTTGTTTCCGATTGTTTGACCGTCATTGCTTTTTATCATGATGGATGTAAATGTAGTACGTACAAAAACTGCTGGCTGTTGCACGTTATGGCAAATGTTTATAATATAGGCCCCAGAACCGATGCTGAATATATAGATAGTAATAGACATTCTCGACAGATATAGATTCGGACATATCATCCATCCACGAAATTACATTTATACCGTCAAGTAGAATACCAATCCACAGGCGCAAGCCTGGGAGGAAAAACAATATGCTTAGCAGCAAAGGAGTAGACTTCAGCAAGATACTGAGGCGCTATGATGTCGACCAGCAGGTCGCGGCCACCCCGCAAGAGATGGCTAAAGAGATGCTCCCGCATGACCCCGTTTTTAAAAAGGTCGCGGA
>WOYN01000108.1 GCA_011620825.1 Candidatus Methanomethylophilaceae archaeon
GACCTCCACATAGAACACATTGTCGGGCGAGGTCAAATCGACACGCACCCCCAGGTGCTCGTTCTCAAGGAATATTGCGGAACCGGCCTCCCTGCCGACGTCGGTGCTCTTGTATTGATGGCTTCCTTCCCTTCTCGGCCTGACGGCGAACGATTGGCCTTCGGAAATACGGCCCTTAGAGTAATACGCGGCAACACGGCATATGTCCTCCATCGAGGCCGTAGTGACCTCCGCGATCGACATGGAACCGATTCCGAAGACCTTCCTGAGAGACCAGATTGCTTTGTCGTTGTCGGAAGCGTAAACGTAAAAGCGGGCATCGCCCTTCTCGACAATGGCTTCGACACCGTCGAACGCAAGCATCGAAAGCATGGCATCCCTCAGCTGGTTCTCAAACCTCAGTCTCACCGGCATGCTCTTGAGACCGATCTCCGAGTACCTGACCATTATCACAGACACGACAGACGCTACACGCGCAGTGCTAATAATCCTTTTGCCACATTCTTAATATGAAACAGCCAATCGGATACCGTGGGCCCAGAACTTCTTTTCTCACTCATTCTCGTAGGTGCTTTAGCGGGAGTTATGGGTGCGCTCTTCGGCATCGGCGGCGGAATGATAATCGTACCGATGCTCATAATATTTTACGGCCTGACCGCAAAAGATGCGGCCGCGATAAGCCTGGTCGGTATCGTCGCCACTTCTGTTGGAGCTTCGGCCGTTTATGTGAAAAAACGGATATCGAATATACGTCTGGGTCTTTACCTGGAGATTACTACCGTGATCGGTGCCATCGCCGGAGTCGCGGTCGCGACCTACATCAGCGACACCGCGCTGACTGTCATGTTCTCGCTCGTGATGATATACAGCGGGACCAGGATGATATTCAATCCCGAGCTCGTTGTGGAACCGGGAGAGTGTTCCGGGAAATACTGCTTCACCTATTACGACGAAATTCAGAAAAAAGACCTCGGCTATGAGATCCAGAACGTGAAGAGCGGAGCGGCTATGTGTACTGTCGCCGGGCTGGTGGCCTCGATGACAGGACTTGGCGGCGGGGCCATCAAGGTTCCGATCATGAATCTGCATATGCACGTCCCGATGAAGGCCGCCACTGCCACAAGCAACTATATGATCGGAATTACCGCGTTCACAGGGGCGGTGTTGTATTTCGCGATGGGCGACATCTCTCTTGTGTTCGCCGGGGCCGTGGCCGTCGGAGGGTTTCTGGGCTCCATGGCCGGAACGAAGATCACCTCTTACGTGAACGGAAAATCTCTCAGAAGGTATTTCTCAGTGCTTATATTCTTCATCGCTGCAATCATGATGATGGATGCGGGGGGATTTTTTTGAGCCTTAACGACACCACATCAAAGACCCTGTGGTGGGGAGCTGCCGCAGGGATATTGGTCATCGTCATGGGCCTGGCCTTGGAATCTCTGGGCATGGGCGAGCAGGTCCTTTGGCTGGGAATATTGATGCTCATAGCATCTCCAATCCTCAGCGTGGCGGTGTCGATGGTGGCCCTGATCAAGGAAAAAGACCGCAAATGGGCAGGCGTAGCTTTGACCCTCATAGTAATGACAGTTGTCGCAACATTGATTTCTTCATTGTTCTGAAATCAGTGTGCTGGCACTCTGTTCTCGAGGACTTTTTCGAAAAGGTCGGGAAAAGAAATTTGTTGATATCGTAGATGACCCGGATCCAGATGGCGATCGCAATTATTCCCGTGATGAAATACGTAAAAATACTGAGAGACGACAAAACCGTATACAATACCGCCAACAGCAGGCCTTTGGCTATCAGCCCCGCATAGAGATGTCCCAGACCGACACATGCACTGAAAGGATAACTCCCAGACCGGTGCTCTTCTGCGGTGCTATTGTGCTTTCCGGGAGTGACCGGGATTGGCCCCCGGAAATGCTCATATTATAACCGCATAACCTGCAATATGCCGCGAATCCTTGATTCTCTTTACCGCATTGGGAACAGAGCGATAATTCACCATTTTTAAACCATTCACCGTGTATGCTCGTTGATGTGAGTGGATCTGATATGAAGGCACTTTTCTGCCAACCGATGCCTATACCGGTAATTTCTGTACAGAAAGTATTAGTGGGAACATATTGAAAAAATATCGCTTTGATACGGGAATATGCCCAATGGAGGACAAGGACTGAAACCACGCCGGGCTTATTGGAATGGTGCAGGGGATGGGATTTGAACCCACGAACGCCTGCACGAATAGACCCTGAATCTATCGCCTTTGGCCAAGCTCGGCAACCCCTGCGTTTCAGCACGGTGATTACTTGATTCTATAAAAAGAATGACGCGCCGGAGTGTTTCCGGCAGAGAAGTTTAGGCCTTCATTATTTTCATCCAGCCACCAGACTCGTAGATTGCCAGACCCCTATTTTTAAGAGCCTGCTCGAACTCGTCCCATGAAATAACCGTAAGGCGGTCGTTAGAACCTTTTGTAAATTGAACACCCTGGGTACCCTTGACCCTTCCCGGCTGGAGCCCCTTGGACCTGGCAATCGCCTGTGCCTTCCCAAAATCGATTTTTTCCATAACCATATTTTCCCTTCCGTTGAGCTGGCCAGCTCTGGCCATCCTTTTGATAAATCTACATTGGTAGTATTTAAATATTATTTGAATTTGAAACTAAATAATGGTATCTGGAACATTCAAGTCGAAAGATGCAGTATGTCTATAACAAGAAATATGAACAACCAAAGACAATGGTTACATGATGCCTGCCACTAAATTGGAGCTCGTGTCGACCGCAGATGCGGCCATGACCCCGGAGAAAGCCCTGCATGCCGGAAGGGCCGTCGGAACAACATACAACAGAGTAACGGTTGGAATGGATCTCAGCCGTAGTAGCAGAATGATAAGGGATGCCTTCGTTTCGGGAGTGCTTTCGGTTGGTTCCGATGTTTTCAACGCCGGATACGTGCCGTCGCCGGCAGGGGTGCTCGCCAGCCGCGGTTCGGGCTGCTGTGCGATGATTGGAGAACCGAACGTCTACGGGACAATCAGCGGCATCACTCTGCGTAATCCCGACGGATCTAGGTTCAACGATCAGCAGATAAGGCAGTTGGAGAAATACATCGGAAGCTCGACCCCTCTGCCGGAATATCACTCCATAAGCACAATAAGAGTGTGCGACACAGTCGCCAGCGACTACATCAAAAAACTCGTCAGCGTTTGCGGAGAGGTCGACTGCCCCGTGGTAATAGACTGCGGATGCGGCAGCGCGTCCACGGTGGCCCCGCAGGCATTGGCTGCTGCGGGAGCAGACGTAACAAGCATCAACTCCCACCCGGACCGTAACTATGCCCCGAGGTTCCCGGGAATCGAGGCTTCGGAGGCCAAGGATGCGCAGGCAACCGTGAAATCCATACCAGGAAGCATCGGCGTCGTTTTGAACGGCGACGGAACCCGTGTAGCACTGATAGATGAGGAGGCAAGGTATGTTACAGGCAGCAAACTGCTGGCACTTTTGGTCAAATTCATGAAACCAGACAAAATGGTCGTTCCGGTGGATATTTCCTCGAACGTCGACGACGCGTTCTGGGGAGAAGAAGAAGAAAATGACAGGCGCAGGATCATAAAATGCGAACCAACCCCTGTCTCCCTCGGCGAAGCCATGAGG
>WOYN01000075.1 GCA_011620825.1 Candidatus Methanomethylophilaceae archaeon
CTTTGAATCGATTTGCACCTAAGAATAAGATGACCGAGCCTAAATAATTCGACATAACCGGGGACATAATCGGAAAGAAGGTCATAGCCAATGCGACCGCGAGGGCGATCTCCGGAGAACAGAGGACCGTTACTCGTTAGGCCGCACCGTACACAGGCAACATGCCTCGACGTGGAACTGAACGGCGGTTCATCGATTTCATTGGAGACGGAGCCAAAAGAGACTAAGTTCGTGTTTCTGATCAAGGGAGGGCGGCCATTAAGGGCGATCTCACTCGCGAGGAGACCGCAGTTCTTTTCGGCGATGGGAACTACGTCACGGTGTCCGCTCCGCACGGAAAGAACTCCCGTTTCCTGTTCATCTCGGCCGAACCGCTTAATGAGCACGTTTCGTGGGGCGGCCCTGTAGCATACAGAGGAGGAACTTAGGCACACCTTCGACGAGCTCGGATCCGGTACTTTTATCAAGCACATTCCGAAGTAAATGAAAATGAGTGCGGGGGATGGGATTCGAACCCATGAAACCCTAAGGTCTAGGATCTTAAGTCCTATGCCGTTGGCCAGCTTGGCTACCCCCGCTCGGATGAAATAACCGCTTGCTATTGATTAATCTATCTCAAAAAATGAAAACATATTATCTTTGAAAGAAATACCCAGCACGAATGACATATAAGATTCCGGACGAGGACACCGTTGCAGATTCCATACTGATAGTCATGCATAAGAATCCTCAGATCAGATCTCAGGAGGAGCTCGCCCGCTTCGTAAGAAGGCATCTGTCCGCGACGGACCCGGAATACAAGGTCAGCGGCGAGCGTATAAGAAGGATCGGGATCAACCGGAAAATAATCGGTGTTGCCATTGAGTATAATGCTTCAAAATCATCGAAAATATCCGAACTCTGCCCTGTGTGCAGGAATCCCATGGTCCCCATAAGAAACAGAACACTTGACGGAGGTGTGGTCGAGATGCGGAGGAAATGCTCGGTATGCCCCTATGCAATAGGCTCTAATCCTACCGTACCAGGAAGATATTTTTTTACTAAGAAGAGGTGATTCTACGGACACCTCGGAAGAGAGAAAAAGAAAGTTGCTGGAAGCATCTGAAAAACTTATAGAGGCTTCCGTGATCGTCAGAGATGCATTACGCATGTCCGGTCTGGAGAAACGCGGCGATGATATTTTCGACACCGTAGAACATTACACGTCGCTCAACAGCGACCCCTCCAGCATTCCCAATATCATAAGAGATCTGGATGGCGCTCAGGATGACCCATGCTGGACCCGCCCGTTGGTATCTGTCAAGCAGTCGGACCGGAAAGATATATGATTGTTGCAACATATGGGACCAAGGGATCCAATGAAATTTTGGGAATTCGCAAAGGTCAAGGGTACTAAGATCAGAGTAGATCGATGGCTTTCTGACACGATGGGACTCGTGAACGATGGGTGCGTATACAGCACGCTGTTCAGATACCCAGCAGAGGGTCCCAAGGACTATGAGATCATTCTATCGATGTTCCCTCAGGAGAATTACCGTACCCTTACCCACATAACCATCTATATGAAAGATGTACCGGGATCCAGCGCCCAAGCGTCAAGGTTCCTGGCCGAACGTGAGATCAACATTCTGAACTCGGTCTCGCTGAACGGAATTTCGGACACCGTGATAATTTGGAAGATCATGGCCGATCTCAGCTTCGCCGGAGAGGCGGATCTTCTTTTGGAGGACTTCGAACAGAGGAAAAACAACAACGACCCCTCCGTCTCGTTGATCGACCATATAGTTACCAAGCCTGCAGAGATGGGACGACTTTTCCGCTCCGATAATGAATATCACACGAAAGAAGAGGTCCGCCGCGCAGAGCCCTGTACCCTGAAGGGAGGCGTCTTCGATACGGACCCGGGATACGGGGATATACTCAAGGACATAGATGGGCGGGACGTCATGGTGGTCGCAGACGCAGATTCCTGGATACTTTCGGTCACGTTCTTCAAGCCGGGGACCAATCTGATAAAATTAGTGTTCGAGGTGCCTGACAATCCAGGGTCGATGAGACAGGCGTTCGACCTCCTTGCAGGAAGGAACATCAATCTGATATCGGTGTTCAGCAAGATCAAGATCTGCTACCAGAGGATGCTCCTTGAGCTCGTTGCCGACATCGGCACCAGCAGATCTTCCGCAGACGAGCTCCGCGATGTGCTACCGAAGGAGCTGGAAACCCTTAACGGCATATTCGTCCTCAAGGAAATCAAAGAGCTAAGCTGATATGAACTTCACGGATATTCTTGCGAAAACGGCCGGGGACCTCCAGAGCCTCAAGATAGGGTGCGATGCACTGGTCGGAGAAGCAATGGATCTGGCACTTTCTATTCAGGGAGACAGGGTCCTGTGCTGCAAAGGGACCGGCTACGGATTGCCTTCCGTGTACGCCTGGAGAGGTCCGGATCCTGTCAAGGCTTCTGACGTTCCATTGATCTTCATGAATGGAGAGCCGATAGGTATCGATAATATGCTGAATCTCGGAACCGACGCTTCCATGGCATTTGACGTGCTGGCATCCATCGCCGGTATCGAGATTGTTCCAGACTCTTGGCTTGATGCTTTCTGGATGAAACTGGTGAACGGAACAGTACAGGGGATCGCACTGTTCATTGGCGAGCCGAATTCAGGTTCCCTCGATGAGGTCCGGGAATGTGCCAGTAAGGGTTTGATAGTTATCCTGTCGGACGGATATTACGACATGAGGTTCGAAGGGGACAATGTTCTCAGACTTAGCGGGATAGAGGCGCTGGGTGTAAACGGATTGGTCTCCCGTGTGGCTTTAAGGTTTGGCGGTGCAGAACCGGGCAATAAGACCTCGGTGGCAAAATATCTCAAGAAAAAACCGAAGCTGGTCGTGGTACACACCGGCAGACTTACTATACTCGATGTAACGATAATTTTCTCTGCCGCTGCTGCCGGCGCATTTATCGTATCCGATTCCTCAGAATTTCCGAGCATTCCAAGGCTTTCCGAAAATGTTTGTGAAAACATGGCCGCCAAAGCAATGGCCGGTCGCGGAATAACGTTAACAAAAAGCGGACGCATCCGCTCCGGATCTGCCTTCGAGAATGAACGCATAAGGAAGACTGATACCCGTCTCGAGTTCGGAGGGCCCGATGCTCCCGCCTCCTATGAGATCGCAATATCGTCCGGAGAAGCAGAGGACGACAGAATCAGGGTCGTTGGAAAAGATATTCAGGAATTAGAACAGGGAGGGCACTCCCTGTCTATCGAAGTCTTTTTTTCCGGTGATGTTGACCCTACGATGGAGCAGGCGGTCGAACGCCGCATACATTTCGCATTAAGTCGCACCGAGGGAGTCTGGCACAGCGGGCAGAGAGATAATATGTGGATGCGCATCGGCAATGTAGCTGTGGACAAAGGGCTCACATTCGAAGAACTGGGACACAACATCGTTTCTGACATAAAGTATAATTTCGCGGCAGTGGCCGAGTCGGTGGAAGTAAAGTTCTCTTCCGATCCTTCGGCTGTTTTGTCGGGAATATCAGAGGCAAGGAAACATTACGGGATGCGGGACTCCGATATGGTCGGCCTCACCGACCAAAACGTAGA
>WOYN01000131.1 GCA_011620825.1 Candidatus Methanomethylophilaceae archaeon
CGCCGTATGAAATCTGCAACGCCCTTGAACCGATGATCCTTGCTTTCTCAAATCTAGTGTACTTCATGTTCACCACACAGGATGTCCCTCTATCAGGGTGACCGATATAAACCTTTTGCAAATTTCGTCCCCCTTATTTTTATCTGTTAGTTGAACACTAACAACGCGCGCGAGGAGTGTGCAAGCATATTTTTACAGTGAGCTGCATCGCCGTATGATGGCTGACGAGCTTACTGTCTGCGCCGCTGCGTTCTTCCGTAACAAGGGGAAGGACGTGGTCGCCGAAAAGGAATTCACCATGGGTATTTCCCTTGATCTCAGATGGATGTCCGTCAAAGAATCCCAGGCATTGATGGACACCATGGTTTCCTCGGGCGTGCTGGAGCTCAAGGACGGTTATCTCCGCCCCAAGTTCGACGGGGCCGAGCTCGAGATCCCCATGGCTTACAGGCCGTCCGCGGAACTCATAGCGTCCGTCACATCCAAAAAGAAAAAGACCGAGAACGGGCTCTTCCCCGAAATGATCTCCATAGCTGAGAAGAGCGGCATGAGGCGCGCCGGATATATTGCCGCATGCAACGCTCTGCAGAAGAAACTGGACGTCGATATAGAGGTCGCCGGCGTCATAGTCCTCAGAGACATAGGCGCCGACGTCTCCTCTCTTTACAAGAAGGTCTACGACGCCGTCCTGAAGAAATGACCTTCATTTCTTCTTTATGAAATCGCCGAGGGTCATCTTTCCGGATGAATTGCCGCCGGTGGACTGGCCTGCGCCCGACAGGACGGTCTCCAGGAGCTTGACGTCCAGAGCCTTCTCTATCTTCTTGACCAGCTTGTCATCGGGAACGAGCCTGTTCGCCTCGACCTTGGCAATGGTCCCCTTCTTTTCGCTGATGAATTTAGAAAACGCGTCCAGGTCCATTCCTTTAGCCTCTCTGGCCTCGCGTACGACCTTGCCGTAGTTCTCGACGACCTCGACCGTCTTTGCCTGGGCGTAGACGTCCTTGGTGCCCATTCTTTTCTCGCGCCTCTCGAGCCTCTGCTCGATTACCGTCCTGCTCCCCCCGGTGGACCCGGTGGACCGGCCGGAAGACTGGGAAGACATTGACGCTTTATAATCATCTCCGAATCTGGCACATTCGGGACAAACCTCTAGTTTCGCGCCGTCGATCATCACTGATTTAGTGAACGGCACGCTCTTACCGCACATCTCGCAGGGCATCGAACCTCAATTGTGCGCTCTGATAATTAATAACTACGGTCGGAAAACCGTCACAACGCGCGTTAATGACGAAAAGTAATAAAGATGGGAACGTATAGCCTTCGGGATAACATGGCGGATCAGGGCGAAGGAGAGACTGCGGAACTCAAGGCGAAGATCGTATCGCTGGAAGAAAGGAACGTACGTCTGATGGAGGATCTTCAAAATGCCGAGAACGAAAAGCGCTTCTCGGAGAGCGAGCTGTTCAGATTGCAGAAGGATCTTGCCCGCGTCAGGACCGAATTGGAGAGGCTCAGGAGCCCCCCGCTCATCATAGGCTCCCTCAGAGACGTCCTTCCTGATAACCGTGTCGTGGTCAAGAGCTCCACGGGGCCTGATTTCATCGTTTCCGTTTCGGAGTACGTTCCGAAGGAAGACCTGGTCCCTGGAGCCAGGGTTTCGCTGAACAAGCAGACGCTGGCACTCATGAACATCCTGCCGTCCTCGCTCGACCCCATAGTCACCGGGGCGGAGATCATAGAGAAGCCCGATACCACTTACGACGACATAGGCGGGCTCAAGCAACAGATGCTGGAGCTCCGCGAGGCTGTCGAGGACCCTCTGCTCAGGCCAGAGCTTTACACAAAGGTGGGAATAGAGCCTCCGAAGGGGGTTCTGCTCGTAGGTCCGCCAGGGACCGGAAAGACGCTCATGGCCAAAGCCGTCGCCAACGCCACCAACGCGACGTTCGTCAGGCTTGTAGGGTCCGAACTGGTCCAGAAATACATAGGCGAAGGAGCGAGATTGGTCCGCGAGCTGTTCGAGCTTGCAAGGGATAAAGCTCCGAGCATAATATTCATCGACGAGCTCGATTCCGTCGGAGCGAAGAGGCTGGACGCCGCCACGTCCGGCGACCGCGAGGTCCAGAGGACGCTCATGCAGCTGCTGGCCGAACTCGACGGTTTCAAGCCCACGGGCGACGTCAAGATCATCGGGGCCACGAACAGACCCGACATCCTGGACGATGCTCTGCTCAGGCCCGGAAGGTTCGACCGCATCATAGACGTCGGAATGCCGGATGCAGACGGGAGGCTCCAGATCTTCAAAATACACACGTCTCACATGAACATCGGCAAGGACGTCAACCTCAAGATGCTCGCAGAGCTCACGGATACCGCCTCGGGGGCGGAGATCAAGAGCATATGCACGGAAGCAGGAATGCTGGCCATCAGGGACGGTCGCGACACCGTCACCATGAGCGACTTCACGAGGGGCAAGGAGAAGGTAATGGAGGCCGGACGCAACAAGATCAAGGCTGCGCCGGCCTATATGTTCGGCTGAATCAGTCGTCTATCTCGCCGGGCTCTGCGTCCGCACCACCATAGAAAGATAGCTGCGATGCCGCATATATCTCGGCCATGCCGATGGACTCCTTGGCGGAGACTCCCCTCACTTCGCCGAACACGCCCATGGAGTCCATCGCCTTGAAAAGCTCGACACCGACAACGGTCTGTGGCTCGGAATCATGCTCCATCATGTCGTAGTAGAGCGAGTCCGGATCCGTGAACCATCCCAGCATCCTGTCCCTTTCTTCCTCGCTGAGGATGTCTGACTTGGAAAGCAGGCCGAATGTAGGGAGCTGAAGCCTGAACTGCACCAGTGCCGACAGTGTCATTGATGTCACGAACCCGTTGGGGTCCCTGCATAGAGCGGGATCCGAAAGATAGACCAGCATGGAGCTCTCTTTCCCGAACGCTTCCACGGTCACCTTCGAGGACTCCCTGAACGCGAACAGTTCAAGCTGTCCCGGGGTGTCGATGAGCAGATAGTCGGACCTCATCGTGTTGATTATGTCTGTCATTTTGGATATGTTCATGGCCATGAGGTCGGCGGCGACGATCTGTGCCCCATTGGGCCCCAGTCCATACTCCTCCATGACTTCGGCCGTGTTGACCCATTCGCGGATGTCCACGTCCGGTTCGTATGGCAAGGTATCGGTTCCGGGGTCCAGGTTCAAAATCAAAGCATCGAACCCCTGTTCGTCCAGCCAGTTCTTGTAAGCAGCGACGAGTGTGCTCTTCCCGCAACCTGCGGTGCCGACGAAAAAGATATTCTTCACGTCTACGGAGAGACTGTATATCGATTTAAGGTTGATTAGCCCGGGAAAGAGCTGTAACGAGCATTACCGTTATTAACCCCTGGACTAATTCCGTCGCATGATATCGGAAAAAAAGGGTGGCGCGGCCTTCGCCATACTGGGCCTGATGGCTGCCTCTCTGTTCTTCGTATTGATGATACTAGCAATCGCCGACAGCTCCGGCTGGGTATTGGGCGAGGACCTCATAAGGACGCTCGCAGAATCCGATTCGGGCGTGTATCTCAACTCGGGCATCGCCCTGGGTGGGATACTACTCGCCTTCGGATCCATCGGGATGGTTTTCAATGGAGGCCGCCACGGCAAGACCGCGGAGGGCGTGCTCCTGATGATCTCCGGAATACTATTTGTCTGGGTCGCATTCTTCGAGCCCGAAAACCTTGTGCACGACGCCGCAGCCATACTTGTCTTCATAACCTTCGTACTTGCAATGGTCACGTCCATATACGATGACTTCATGGATAACCGCAGCATGATGTTCGGTGCGTTTACCGTGTTCCTGATGATCGTCTCGATCGGAGCATACTTCGCATACGATGTCGCGATGTACCAGATGGTCTGGATCATCGCAGCCGTGGTCTGGATCATCGCCAGGAACGCTAAGGGCCTGATGAATGAACCAACGATAAATAAGAGGAAGTAAATCACTGACAGAGGTAAATGAAATGACAGTAAGACCTATGATCGTAAAGGCCGGCTTCGGATTCGGCATAATAGGCGGTTTGATTGCGGTTATCGCTGCGATAATGGCCTTCGCCCCCGAATCGATGACAGCGGCCAACATGGGACTGGGCTTCCTTGTTGCAGTGATTTTCTTCGCTCTCGGAGGAATGTTCATGACCAACGGTCCTGGAAGCTGGGGCATAGTCGTTTTCATGGCGGCTCTCGCAACCGGTACCGCAGTCGCGGTCACGATGTACGGGTCCATCGACGTCTGGTTCGGAATTATTCTCGCGGTCATCGGCATAATCGAGATTGTAATCGCGGCCAACTCCCAGACGGGTCGCTGGATCAGGACGGACAGACTTACAAACTGAACAATCAGACCGTCCGGAAGTCCCGGGCGGTCCGTTTTATATATACTAAATATAGCCCACCTACAAATAAAACGGTAGTATTATAACTGGTTTTTTCCATCGACGTATGTGGACGATAAATACACATCCGCTCTGAAGAGAATCGCTTTGCTGGGCGGAATGGATGATTATATCGCTGTATCCTCCAGAGAACTTGGGGATACGCTTGAAATGAGCCAGCAGTCCGCCTCGAAACGGATATTGGAGCTCCTCGACGAGAAACTGATAGTACGCGACCTGGGAGCCAGAAGACAGCGCATAAAACTGACCCAGAAAGGAGTCGACGAGCTAAAGAAAGAATACAACGAATACCGCAGGATATTCGAGCTCACCGACCACGTTACCCTCAGAGGCCATGTGGCCTCCGGAATGGGGGAGGGGGGATACTACATATCTCAGCCTGAATACATCGAGCAGTTCCAGAACAAGCTCGGTTTCAGACCGTTCGAGGGAACGCTAAATATCGCCGTCAACAAAGAGGACGCGGGAAAGCTGGAGGTCCTCAGAGGCACCGCAGGGCAGCTGATCAGCGGCTTCGAAAGCGAGGGGCGGACCTTCGGGAACGTTGTCGCCTATAAGGCCAAGATCAAGAACATCGACTGCGCCATCGTGGTGCCCGAGAGGTCCCATTACGCCGACGTGATAGAAGTCGTGTGCCAGTACCACCTGAGACGTACCCTCAGCCTGAACGACCGGGACCCCATAGAGGTCAGGGTCAACATCTGAGGTTCACTTGAGGTTCTCCATTACCGACCTGAAGATCATCATGCCGTCCCCTTCCTCGGGACCGGGGTTCCTTGTCCAGTCGGGACGCGTGAAACGGGTCATGACACGCTCGGGATGAGGCATCATGCCCATGACGTTGCCTGCCGGGTTGCATATGCCTGCGATGTCCGACGGCGAGCCGTTTGGGTTCCACGGATATACGGCCTTACTTCCGTCCGGGTTGACGTAACGGAACACTATCTGACCGTTGTCCTCGAGCTTGCTTACAAAGTCCGGATCGTTGCTCATGAGCTTCCCTTCCGCGTGTGCGGAAGGGAACATCACGAGACCGCCCTTGGGGATCTCGGATGCGAATATGCATTTTCCGCGGTCGTCGTTCCTCAGGACGGTGGGGCGGCATTCGAACCTGCCCGAATCGTTGGTGTACAGCGCGGCCGTAGGCACTTCCGACATTGCCCCTTCCATGGCGGGCAAAAGACCCAGCTCCACCAATATCTGGAACCCGTTGCATACCCCCAATACGGGTTTTCCGGACTCCACGAACCTTTTCAGCTGCGGGCCCATCAGGCTTCTGATCCTTGCGGCGAATATCGCTCCGGCCCTTACGTAGTCGCCTGCGGAGAAGCCTCCCGGGAGCGCGAGTATGTCGTAGTCCTCGAGACTGCGGGCGAGGCCTGAGGGGGCGTTCCTCTCCATCTGTTTGAGGTGTACCTTTTCCGGGACCGCGCCGACCGTGCTGAAGGCGTCGGCCATCTCGTCCTCGCAGTTTGTACCCTCTATCCTCAGCACGCATACCCTGACTTCCTTCATGATTGTCCCCCCATGATCTTCCAGATGGGGTCGTTCCATGCCTTGCGCATCTCCTCGACCTCGATGATTGCGCCGGAGTCCATCAGTTTCAAGGAGTTTCCTCCCGTTTTGCCTATGTTGTGTGCGGAGCCTCCCATTATCTTTTCGAACTCCTCCGCGTTTTCTTCCGAAACTTCGGCTATCCAGCGGGTGTTGCTCTCGGAATAGAGGACTTTGCGGGGCGACATGTCGGCCGCCTTCCTCAGGTCGAGGACGGCGCCCATCTGTCCCGAAATGCACATCTCTGCGACCGCGACGGCTATGCCGCCATCGGAACAGTCATGGCAGCCGGATATCAGACGTCCGTCCATCGCCTTAAGCACCTTCCCGGTCAGTTCGCGGACGTTGTTGACATCGACGGCCGGTACGGCCCCCTGTCTTCCTCCGAAGACACGGTACAGCAACGATCCGCCCAACTCTTCCCTGGTCTTGCCGATGACATAGATCCGGCTGCCGGGCTTCTTGAAGTCGGCGGTGACCGCTTTCGATATATCGTCGATGATACCGCAGCACAGCATCATAGGTGTCGGGAGCGCCGAAGCGCCGCCCGGCGCCTCGTTGTACAGGCTCACATTGCCCGAGGGGATCGGAATGTTGAGCGCCTTTGCGAAATCGCCTATGCCGCGGACGGCCTCCCTGAACTCCCCGAGCCTTTCCGGCTTCTCGGGATTCCCGAAGTTGAGGCAGTCGGTCAGCGCGTTTGGCATCGCACCGACGGCCACGACGTTGCGCCATGCCTCGTCCACGGACGACATCCCTCCGTTGTAGGGGTCCAGCGCGGTGAACCAGGGATTGCATCCTATTGCGGCGGCCAGTCCTTTCATGCTCGAAGGAACGGGACGGAGAACCGATGCGTCCCCGGGCCCGGTCTCGTTCATCTCTCCCACCATCGGGTGGACCACCGTAGCGGCTCTGACCTCGTGGTCGTACTGCCTTATCGCCCACTCCTTGGACGCGACGTTCGGGTCCGAGAGGAGCTTCAATATTATCGCACGGTCGTCCGGAAGGCGCGGAACGCGCTCGTTCTCGATCGACGACACGACGGGCGCGGTGTACGGTCTGTGGTAGAGCGGACCGGCCGTCAGGAAACTCTGGTCCATTTCGAATATCTGCTCTCCGTACCAGAAGATGCGCGTGCGTTTGGTGTCTGTCGTCATGGCCACCGGCGTTGCAAGGACGTCCCATGCATCGAAGACCGCCAGTACGTTTTCGAGGTTCTCGGGCTTGCATGTGCACATCATCCGTTCCTGGGACTCCGATACCCAGATCTCCCATGGTGCGAGCCCTGACTCCTTGAGGGGGACCTTTTCGAGGTTCACGTCCGCACCGCATCCCGCTTCCAGTGCCATTTCGCCTACGACACAGCTGAGCCCTCCTCCTCCCAGGTCCTTCATCCCGGTTATCAGATGTTTCGCGTTGACCTCGAAGCATGCATGCATCACCGGCTCCTTGGTTATCGGGTCGCCGAGCTGCACCGAGCCCCTGGAATCCTCGTCCGAAGTTTCGGTCAGTTCGCGCGAGGCAAAGTTGACGCCGTGTATACCGTCGCGGCCTGTGCGGCCGCCTATGAGGACCATGACCTCTCCGGGCCCGCCGGCGCAGTTCCTGGCAAGATCGGCGCGTTTTACAAGTCCCAGACATGCGACGTTCACAAGGCAGTTGCCCGTGTATCTTTCATCGAAGAACATTCCTCCGGTTATCGTAGGTATCCCTACCCTGTTTCCATAGTCCCTTATTCCCGATACGACGCCGCTCATCAGGTAGCGCGGGTGTTTGGTCCCTGGGGGAAGGTCACCCTTCCTATCCGGATATCCGAAGCACAGCGGGTCCGCCAAAGCAATAGGCTGGGCGCCCATGCACACCACATCCCTTAGAATTCCGCCTATCCCTGTTGCCGCCCCTCCGTACGGTTCGACCGCGGACGGGTGGTTGTGGCTCTCTATCCTCAGAGCGTAGCCGTGATCGTCGTCGAAGACCATCACTCCGGCGTCGCCTCTGGAAAGTACGTCGTCGCGCCCTATTCCGAACACGAACTCCTTCAGTATCGCCTTGGAGCTCTTGTAGCAGCAATGTTCGCTCCATGCCTGCCCAAGCGACTGGAGCTCGATGTCCGTGGGGTCCCTTCCTTCTTTTTGGAAGTATTCTCTTATCGTCTTCATCTCGTCGGGGGACAGGCTCAGCGCCATATCTCGCGATATATCCACCAGATCTTCGTCCGATGCCTTTCTTATCGATACTTCGAAAAGCTCGAAGGGCTTGTCGAGTCTGGTCATCAGGTCCTTGACCATTTGATCATCTCACGGTCACTTTGAAATTCTGGATCACGGGGTTCGCAAGGAGCTTCCTGCACATCTCCTCTCCCTCAGATACCGCTTCTTCATGGGTACCTTCGACTTCTATGTCGTAGACCTTGACGGTCTTGACCTCGCCGACCCCCTCGAATCCAAGGGCCTCCAAGGCCTTCTTGGTATTCCTGCCCTCCGGGTCTGCTACCCCTTTCTTGAGCTCGATGCGGATCTCTATTACTGCCATTGCTACGAGTAAACGCGCGCACCGATTAATAGGTTATGAAAAAGGGCTCAGGAACGTTTCCTTCCGAAAACAAGATATCCCGTATGACCCAGCATCTCGAAGGACGGCCGAACTCCGCCGGGATGGACCTCCATTCCCCTCTGGAGGTTCTCCATCGCCTTTACGCCGGCGAATCCGCGCTCTCTGAGTGCCAGCACCGATGATTCGAGCTGGTTGGCGTTAGGTACGTATATGCAGATCCTTCCGCCCGGCCTCAGATGAGGCGACATGTTGTCGAGCGCGAGCCACGGATCGGGCATGTCCATGGTCAGCGCATCGGCGATACACTCGAATTCCACGTCCTTGGCATCGCCCGTAACGCATTCCCAGCATCCCTCTGCACCCGTACGGGAAATATTGCGCCTGGTTCTTTTCAAGTTCTCTTCCTTGAGCTCTATTGTGACCACCTTTCCGGAGGGTGCGACCGAATTCAACAGAGCTGTGGTCAGACCTCCCGACCCGGCCCCTACCTCGATGACGGTGATCCCGCTCTTGATGTCGCAGTTCAAAATTATGGTCGCCGCGTCCTTCGGAGTGATTATCTGGGCACCGCGGTCCAGCGACTCTATGAGCTCGATCACGCCCGGCCTGAAAACGGTGAAATCGTTTCCGGCGATTTTGACCATGGAACCGTCGTCCGCATCCGCGAACTTGGAGCCGTCGACGGTTCCGAGCGACTGCACCCTGATCATTTCGAACGACATCCTGAACCAGTATCTCTTGCCCGAGCCGTCCTCTAGATAGACCAGCTCGCCCTCTTGGAACGCCATGGAGGTTCAACACCCTCTGGAGTAATAACTTGTTGCGTTCACATCGGGTGGGCGGCGTACGCCTGAGTCTCGGAATCCTTGCCGCAAACCGCGCATTTGCCCTCGGACTTCGGAGCTTTGTAGGGGATGCCCAGTATCTTGAAGCCTGTTGTATCTTCGAACTTGTGTCCGCACTCCGGGCTCCCGCACCAGCACATCCTCAGTATCCTATCTTCCATGGTGTCGTCCAGGTCCGCCTTGGGGACATCCTCCATCGATAAGATGTCGGACACCCTGGATTCCTGCACGGCCTTGGCCCTTGCGTACAGCGTGGCGGAAATATCGTCGAGCAGAAGCCTGGTACCTGCGGATACGGAGTCCGCGGCTATCGCACCCTTGTCCCCGGTATCTCTTCTGGCGAACGAAACCACTCCGTTCTCCAGTGCCCTGGCTCCGATCTCTATGCGGAGCGGGGCCCCGCGCATCTCCCATTCGTAGTACTTGGCACCGGGCCTTTCGTTCCTGTCGTCCAGCTTGGTCCTGATACCGGATCTGTTAAGTGTGTCGGTCACGAGCTTGCAGGCATCGAGGACCTGTTCGGGAGACTTTTTCGATATTATCGGTATGACCGCCACCTGGAAAGGTGCGATGGGCGGCGGGAGGATCAGCCCTTTGTCATCCCCGTGCACCCCTACGACCGCTCCGAGCAGGCGCTCGCTCATCCCGAAAGTTGTCTGATGGGCGTGCTGATGCTCCCCGTTGAGGTCTTCGTAAGTTATGTTGTAAGGAATCGAGAAGTTGGTGCGGTAATGGTGTATCGACCCTATCTGCAGGGTCCTGCCATTGGGCATGACGGTGTCTATACCTACCGTATAATGGGCTCCCGGGAACTTGTCCCAGTCCGTTCGTACCAGAAGGAAATAGGGAAGGCACAGCTCATGGGAGATCTTCTCGAGCATCTCTATATCTTCCTCTATCTGGCACTGTGCATCTTCTTCGGTTGTGTGACAGGTGTGCGACTCGAAGAAATGGATCTCGCGGACCCTTATGAACGCACGCGTCTGTTTCGTTTCGTAGCGGAAGGTGTTGACGATCTGGTATATCTTCAGCGGGAGGTCCTGATGGGACCTGATCCATAGCGAGAACATCGGGTACATCGCCGTCTCCGAGGTCGGTCTGACGACCAGGGGCACGTCCAGCTCGTTTTCTCCGGCGCGGGTTACCCAGTAGACCTCGGCGTCGAATCCCTTGATGTGCTCTTTCTCCTTTTTGAATTCGGTCTCCGGGATCAGCAGCGGAAAGTTGACCTCGCCGTGTCCCGTGGCATCCAGCTCCCTGCGGGTGTAGGAGTCGATCATGGTCATGATCTTCCATCCGTAGGGGGTCCATACGTTCATCCCCTTTATCGGGTACCTCTTGTCGCAGAGGCCGGCGGACTCCACTATCTCGTTATACCATTCGCTGAAATTCTCTTCTTTCTTCATGAGCTCACCGCTTCAGCGCTTCGGCGATTATCGGCGCGACCGAGATGTGCGAGAGCTCGTTCTCCAGCGTATTGCAGCACAGGATCGTGTCAAGAGAACTTCCGGTAAGCCTCTCTATCGCGTTGCTGACGAACACGCCGTGGGTGCATGCGACGGAGATCGACTCTGCCCCGGCCTCCCTGAGGGCTTGCGCGGCGGCGATGATCGTGCCTCCTGTGGAGATCATGTCGTCTACTATCAGGACATGCTTGCCCTTGCAGTCCACCTCGGCCGGCGCTATCTTGACGTCGGAGCCCGAGAGACGGGTCTTCTGCAAGTGGTCGTACAAAAGGTCCATCCTGTCCGCCACGTCTTTGGCCCGCCCCAAGGCGCCGAAGTCCGGCGAAAGCACGAGGTCTATGCCCCTGTCTTTGAAATAATCCGCAATGGGTCCCGCCGCCTTGAGGTCCTGGTGGGGGCACTTGAAATAGTCCAGGACAGACTCCTTGTGGATGTCCACGGTGATTATGTGGTCGCAGTCGAGGCCCAGGTGCCTTGTCATCACCCTTGCGCTCTCCGGCTCTCCGGGCTTGAAAACCCTGTCCTGCCTGGCATATCCGAAGTACGGTATTACGAGTGTTATCGTCTTCGCACCGAGGCGCCTGACGGCGTCCTGGAGGAGGAACATCTCTATCATATTTCCGTCCGGGTATGTGTTCTGAACTATCACGACGTCGTCGTTCAGTTCCTTATGGTCGATCCTGGTGTAGCACTCTCCGTCCGGGAAGCGGGTAGTCGCAGCCTGCACATAGGTATATCCGAGAATGGCGGCCAGTTCTTTGGCGAGGTCTCTGGATGACGAACCGCCTACGATTATCATGATTCGGCGATATCGCTCGGACGATATTATCTTATCTGATTCGCGCAGGTGCGCTCATTAAGATTATATCAAACGAATTGCATCATCTGGGTATGCCCGCGCAGGATGTCGTGACCGAAGAGAAGATGGAAAGATATCTCGACATCACCGCCAGAGCGATGGCCAAACTGAAGATCGCCGTCCCGGAGAGGTCGTTCGGCAGAAGAATGGCGGACGATTTTCTGAATATGGCGAGGTCCTATTACGAGGATGCGGAACATTTCCGCGACGAGGGAGATCTTGTGACCGCGTTCGCGGCCGTCAACTACGCCCACGGATGGCTGGACTGCGGAGCGCGCATCGGCCTCTTCGACGTGGGCGGGGACGATGAACTTTTCACTTTGTTCGAGTGACGGAAGCCTCGTCGGAAGTCGCCGAGCACGAAACCATCCATACTCCGCCGAGGGCCGATCTCGTCTCGGCCATAGGAGCATTGGTGAATATGCTGTTGCCCAACATGCACATGGAAGCCATGAAGCCCCTGTCTTCCAACTCTCTGATGGCCAGATCGACCTCCGGGCTCCTGATGCGGGCTTTTTCGGAGAATTCATTGGATATTTCGAACAGGCGTTCCAGAGATGGTTCCCTGAGGAAACCGTCCATCGCCTCCGAGCCCGCATTCCTGATATCGATGTACTTTTCCCTGTCGGAGAGGATGTCGCTTGTATTCATCGGGGGGGCCAATACTGCCAGCGTAAGTTTCCCGACGTTCACGTGAAAGTCCTCTACCTTGCCGAACGGAGGTATCCCCGCGACGGTGCGGACCGGCTGCTGGCATTTGCCCATTATCCCCGCAACGTCGCCTCGGCCGCCGCCCCCCAACAGGTCTGCCACGTGTGCGGCGCGGTATCCTTCGGATCTGTTCTTGCCTGTTATACGGCATACGCAAAGCGATACCGCTACGGCATCTGCTGCCGACATTCCGAAGCCCTGCCCGACGGGGAGGCCGTGCTTGACATCGATCTCGTATCCCCCGATGGGGTCGATGGCCCTTACGGCCCTCCTGATGATCGAATCGCTTCCCGTCCCGTCGTTCACCTTGGTCGCTATATCGTTTCCCTGAACGGGAGCGACCTCCACGGTGGTTCCCAGGCTCAGCCTGATCCCGGCACCCCTCGACCCCGCGCCGAGCGGGTCCAAGGAAGTTATCGGTTGGAAGAAACAGGTTATGTGTCCGGGACAGAAGGCCGATATCATAATCTCTCCGAACAGAAGTCCAGAATATAGTCGGATATGGCGATCTTGGTTCCGGATATGTCCACGGCCTTCTGTTTGGTGACCAGGATCGCTGATGAGGAGGACTTTCCGGCCGCGTCGATATCGTTGGCGACCACCGCGCTGAGGTCGTACTCCTCGAGACGCGCCCTGGCGCGCTTGATCAGCTGTTCGTCGGTAAGGCCTGACTCCGCCTTGAACCCTATCACCTTCTTGCACTTCCTCCGTATCAGAGGCAGCACCTTTGGGACGGGAGCGAAGTCCGCCTCGAACTTTTCATCGCTGGGTATCTTACCGTTGAATATTTTTGTAGGAGCGAAATCGGAAAGCGCGGCCGGGACGATCACTATGTCATGGTCCAGCCCGTCGACCATTCCGACCAGTTCGGCGACCGTCTGGAAACGCCTGGACTTCACATAGCTCGGTATCTCCACGTTGCATCCGCCCATCCAGAGCTCGACCTCCGCCCCGCGTTCGAAAGCACGTTTGGCGAGCGATATGGACATCGCCCCCGTGGAACGGTTGGTGATGATCCTCATGTTGTCTATCGGCTCCTCGCTGCGCCCTCCGACGATCAGTATGCGGCGGCCGTCGAGGTCGTTGCCGCAGAGCAGTTTGAACGCCCACGCGACGACCTCGTCCCTGGAGGCGACCTTGGCCCTGACGCCGTCCGAATGGGGACCTATGAACTTTGCGCCCATCTTCTTCATTTTCTCTATGTTCTCCGCCACCGCGGGGTTCCTCAGCATCGCATCGTGCATGGCCGGGGCCACCGCGACAGGCAGATTGTTGCCCAGAGCGACAGTGGCCATCGACGTCACGGTCGTATCGTCTATGCCGTTGGCGATCTTGGATATCGTGTTGGCCGTCGCGGGGTATATCATCAGAAGGTCCGCGGTGCGGGCGTCTCCCATCAGTTTTACATGCTCGACCTGCCCGGTGAGTTCGGTTATAGGCTTTTTCCCGGATGCGAACTCTATGCTCTGCGGGGTGACGATGTCGCAGGCCGCTTTTGTCATGACCGGTATCACCGTTGCGCCGTGACGTATCAGCTCCCTTATCGTCGAGAAGCAGTCCGTGGCGGCGATGCTCCCTGTTATCCCGAGTATTATGGTCTTACCTTTCAGCCTGCTGCTCTTTTCGCAATGGATTTCTTCTGATGGATGCATTTTACTCACCTATGATCTTCATTGTTTCTTTCAGGACTTCGTCCCTGGAATGTGAGGCATCGATGATCCGGAATCCGTACTCCTCCGCTATCTGACGATAATTTTCACGTACCCTTTCCAGATAGACGGCGACCTCGTACTTGCTCCTGGCACCGCGGGCCCCCACGCGGCGCATCCCCTCCTCGGGATCTACGTCCAGAAGTATCGTTATGTCCGGCTCGATGATCACCGGACGGTTCAATTCCTTCAGCCATTCCTTCTTGGACTCCGTTCCGTTAAAGTTCGCCGATTGATAGGCCATCGTCGAAGCATAATATCTGTCGCAGAGAACGGTCTTCCCTTCATCTTTCCATTTGATTATCTCGGCGGTGTGGCAGGCACGGTCGGCGGTGAACAGCAACGCCTCTGCGTCCTGGGATATGCATTTTACGGCACCGCTCCGTATCAGCTTTCCGACGGGTCCGTCGGTGGGCTCCGCGGTTACAACCGTACTGACGCCTTCGGACCCCAATATCTCTGAAACCCTGTTTATCAATGTGCTTTTCCCTGCACCGTCGATACCTTCGAAAACGATGAAACGGCCTGCCATCCTGATTTGTTCTAATGGTCTCGGAATATATTATGCTTATACCGCCAGACGATGTACCAGTTCGTCGAGGGATTGCACATCCTTGATGTCTATCCTGCAAAGTTCCGCCAATCTGCTCCTGACCGCCGTATCGTACTGGACGTCGAGAGCGTTGAGATGGACCTCGAGGTCCGAGGCGATTATGTCGCCCTTCCTGTCCCAATCCGTGAGGATGACCGCTTTTTTCTTCTTATCGGCCACGTATTCGGCGGCCTTGATCGGTCCTCCCGAGGCCTGTACGGTGTAAATGTCACCGAATATGCCCAGATGCTCCAGCGCCGTTACGTCCCTGCGGCCCTCCACGAGTATCACTCTGTCCCATGACATCTCTTCGAGCACCCGGAGAACCTCGACTATTCTTTCGTATCTCTCGGCATCGCTCATAGGGCACCGCCGAGCCTAGCCATCGCAACATCGGCGTCCCCTTCTATGAGGACCGTCTTCCGTCTGTCGGTCGCCCCGCTTATCACGGTGGCCCTCATCCCCGTCATCCCGCTTATCACGTCCTCGACCTCGCGGTTCGCCCTGCCGTCCAGGGGAGGCGACTTCACCCTGACGATCAGACGCTTCCTCCACTCGTCGAAACCGTCGGGGCCGGAAACCGAAGAACGCGGCGATACATAGAGGCTGACCTCCAGCCCGCCCGTCGTTTTCCGTGAAACGTCCGAAAGCTGCATGGTACATGATGGACCGGGGACGTTATCCCTTTTTCCCATCGGTCCTTGGAACGATTAGATGAAATATCGACAGACCATAGTGCATCCGATGCAGGCTGGAGCGTACAAGCCGATGAAGTTCGAGGACCTTTCAGAGGTCTACAGGGAGGAAAAGTCGAAAAACCTCCTTTCAGAGGTCAGGGGCGACCTGTATCCCGCGATGGCTTCGCTTCTTGCGTCCCTCAAAGCGGATTACGACCGCCTCCTGTCCAAGGACCCGGATTCCATAATGTGCGAGGGCGCCAACCAGCGCCGTAAGAAGGCGAGCCGTCTGGCAAGGGAGATCGTTGCCCTGAGGATGCAGAAGATAAGCTCGATGGCCCTCCGGGCGGCCGGGGGAGCGCAGGGGGCGACAGAGATACTTACTCCCGAAGAGAAGACGTATTACGCCTCGGTGCTCGAGGCCTCGAGGGTCCATATGTCGTCCATAGACAGGATGACGGGGCACGTGAAGTACGAGATACGGCCGATAGATACGGCCGAGGAGGTCAAACCGCCCGTCCCGAGGGCCCCTGAACCGCAGACTCTCAAAGACATGCCTGTCTTCGACGAGGGGCCCGAAGATCTCTCCGATACCGAGGAGATAATTTCATCGCCCGAACCGGCCGGGCTCGCGGAAGAGGAGCGCGAAGAGCCGGATTATGTGCTTATAAGGGTCTTGGAAGACCTGCCCGTGTTCGCAGGCCCCGACCGCGACTACGACCTGAAGAAAGAAGACCTTGTGACCATGCCCAAAAGCATGGCCGATGCGCTGATCTTGAGGAACAGGGCCGTACTGGTCAGGCCTTCGCCCTGATGGTCCTCGTATCGCCGGGAAACTCCAGGCAGTCGATGTTGATGCGTTTCTCGCCGATGATCCGGGATACCGTATCGCGGGCGGTGTCGGGCGTGTTGTTCGTCTTGCTCAGATGGGCCAGGAATATCTTGCGCCCTTCCCGTTTCGTACGCATTATCGCATCGGCGCAGGCGACGTTCGAAAGATGCCCGATATCGCTGCCGATAAGCCTTTTGAGGCTCAGGGGATACGGCCCGTCGGTCAGCATGCGGCTGTCGTAGTTCGATTCGATTACGGCCAGATTCGCCATGGACAGCGCGTGTTCCACCTGATATGTAAGCTTGCCTGTGTCGGTTGCCACGAGGATCCTTGTGCCTTCGGTCTCGGTCATGAATGCATTGGGCTCCGCCGCGTTGTGAGAAGTCGGCAGCGGAGTTATCCTCATGCCGCACAGCTCGAACGGAGTTCCGGTCGATATCTGCCGATAGTCGATCTGGCCCAAGGCGCAGGATTCGAAGGTGGGCCTGTTGCAGTATACCGGGATGTTCAGCTTCCTGGCGGTCGCCCCCGCCCCGGAAACGTGGTCGCTGTGCTCGTGGGTAAGCAGCATCGCCTTGATAGACGTCGGGTCTACTCCCTCCTGGTCCATCAGCGCCATTATCCTGCGGCAGCTGATGCCCGCATCTATCATGATGGCCTCGCCGTCCGACTCTATGACAGTACAGTTGCCGTCACTGCCACTGGCCAGAACATGCGCTTCGAATAGTCCCATCCTTTCTGCCCTCAGACCTTCTTTTTGTAAATGTGGAACACTATGTCCCCTCTGGAAATTATCCCCACGAGAACGCCTTTCTCCAGTACCGGGACGCGGTTGATCTTCCTCTCGAGCATCGCCTTGAGCACGTCCACTATGACTGCGTCTGGGGTCGTGGTCAGAACGCTGCGGGTCATTATGTCCTCCACCTTTGTATTGGAGACCTCGTCCGCCGCATCCTGGAGGGCTACGTTCTCGATCTCGGAGTCCATGGGATAAGAAAGCATCTTCCCGCCCCCGGCCCCCATCTTCTCCTGGCGTCTGACGATGAGATTGAGGATATCGTCCTCGCTTATTATGCCCACGAGGTGGTTCCTGTTGTCGACCACGGGAGCGCCCGATATGTTATCGACGGCAAATTTGATGGTCGCGCGCTTGACAGTGTCTCCCGGTTTGAGCGTGACGACCTGCGTCGTCATGAGATCCCTCACTTTGAGCTGCGTCATCTTACCATGTTATAGGCGAATTTGGTTATATTCATTTGTACAATGGCCGGGTTTCCTCTACTATCTGGAGGATAAAAACAGACAGGTTTATTAATGAAAACAGGTTGTAGAGGTTTCGCAGGGGCCTGTAGCTCAGCTAGGTAGAGCGTTCGACTCTTAATCGAACGGCCAAGGGTTCGAATCCCTTCAGGCCCGCCATCTCATAACTTATCTTACCTAAAAAGCGGTCGAACTTGCAAACACGCTTGAATTTTTAATGACCGAAGAGCGTTCATATGTTGTTCTTTGAAAACGAGCCTCGGTGTTCATATATTATTATGTAATCATTTCTATAAATCAC
>WOYN01000143.1 GCA_011620825.1 Candidatus Methanomethylophilaceae archaeon
CGGAAAAGCAGCCGGTGAAATGATTGAAGAGGTCCGTAGACAGTTCAGGGAAAATCCGGGCATTATGGAGGGAACTTCCGACCCGGATTACGCCAGCTGCGTCGACATCGCAACCCGCGGTGCCCTGAAGCAGATGGTTCTGCCTGCCCTTCTGCCGATTATCGTCCCCATCTTGTTCGGACTCCTGTTCAAATGGATTCTTCCCGACGAGCTTGCCGTCGAAGCCCCTGCGGCAGTCGGTGCGCTCATAATGGTGGCGACGATCGTCGGTGTCCTGCTTGCCAACTTCCTCAACAACGGAGGAGGGGCATGGGACAACGCAAAGAAGTACATCGAGGCGGGAGCGCACGGTGGAAAGGGTTCGCCCGCACATGCCGCTGCAGTCGTCGGAGACACTGTCGGAGACCCCTTCAAGGACACCGCCGGACCTTCGATACACGTGCTCATCAAGTTGCTGTCCACTATCTGTCTGGTGACCGCAGTCCTGTACATCTGAGCTTAAAAACCCATTACGGGGGAGAAATCCCCCGTCGAGTATTTTTTCAATATATATTCAGACAAACGGCGACATCTTCAGGCCCGCCTCTTTCGCCGCCTCGAACGCCGGCTCTTCTTCCGGATAGTCGCACGAACCTGAGACGACTATAGGTGTGCCGTCCTCATCAAGGTATCCGATCCCTATTGTCTCGACCGGATTGCAAATATCCTTCCCGGAAACCGCCGCCACGCATGAGGCGCCTAGCGGACACGTCAATGACAGGATTACATCAAAACTAGCCAGCATTTCAGGATCGAACTTCTCCCTGACTCTGGACCCTATGCACGATGCGGATACGACCATCGTTCCCGTCACATCGATACCATCCTTAGACAGCTTATCGGAAAGTCTCTCTGCCGCATCTGCACCTCCCAGCCCCCCGCATAACTTTACACATGTGTTACAGGCTAGCACCAGCACCCTCTTCCTGCTGAGCGATTCCGAAAGCTCCTTGTAATCTCTGTTGCGGCCTGCTATGATCACACCGGATAATCGGGCGTTGATGATATATCTTTAACGCACCCGCTGTGCGTTTGCACAAACCCTTTTATCGGTGGCAGATGGTAGCCAATCGATACAAGGTGTTTTGAATGTCAGACTTAGAATTGATCCCTGTAGAAGATATCAAGGTAGCCAAAGGAATGACCGTAAACCAGATGTTGGATGCCATGGGGCGCTCTGGAGGATTCACTGCTCAGAAACTCGCCGATGCCACCGATATTGCAGAGAAAATGATCAAGAAGAAGGGATGCCTCAGAATACTGTCATTCCCCGCTTGCATCATGGCGACCGGAACAAGAGGCATCATAATCGATATGGTGAAAAACCACATGGTGGACCTTATCATAACAACCTGCGGAACCCTCGACCATGATATCTCGAGGACTTACGCGGCGTACTACAAAGGAGACTTCATGATGGACGATGCCAGGCTCAGAAAGCACAGCGTCAGCAGGCTCGGCAACATCCTGGTCCCCGATTCATGCTACGGAATGGTGCTGGAAGACAATCTATTGCCTATGTTCGATGAGATATTCAGGGACCGCAAGGACATGACCACCCATGAGATCATCGACGAGGTCGGAAAGAGAATGCCCAGCGAAGAAAGCCTGTTGTATCAGTGCCACGTAAATAAGGTACCTGTCGTCGTGCCCGGGATCACGGACGGCTCTTTCGGCTCCCAGCTCTGGACATACTATCAGATGCACCGCAACCTCAGGGTCGACCTCTTCGGCGACGAGCAGATGCTCGCGGAAATTACAATGGAAGCAAAATACACCGGCGCGATAATCATCGGCGGAGGTATCTCCAAGCACCACGTCATTTGGTGGAACCAGTTCCGCGGAGGTCTCGACTTCTGTATTTACCTCACGACCGCACAGGAATTTGACGGTTCCCTTTCCGGCGCCGCGATCAGAGAAGCGGTTTCATGGGGGAAAGTCAAGAGCAACGCCAAGAAGATGACCGTCGAGGGCGATGCTACGATCACGCTTCCCCTGATGTATGCCGGCCTAGTGGACAGGCTTCTCTGAGGTAGTCATATGCCGAAGAAGGTCCTCGTACTTCCCGGCGACGGGGTCGGTAAGGAGATTACAGACGCAGCAGTCTCCGTGATGGAGGCCGTCACCAGCGAGATAGAGGTTCTTCCAGGCAGGATAGGCGCCTCGGCATATGAGAAAACAGGGTATTATCTTCCCCCGAAGACGATGGAGCTGGCAGCTAAATCAGATGCAATAATTGCCACCCCTGTCCTTAACCATGCGGCCGAAAAGAACTACAGGGATCCGTTGGCGACCCTCAGGAAGCAGTTGGACATGGGCTCCGTTCTCAGAAAATTCCAGCCCCTCAGCGACAGCATAGGGGTCTCGGGTCTGGACTGTATACTGATAAACTGCAACCCTCATACCGTGGGCACTTCAAAGGAGGTGGAAACCCTCAACGGCGTCAGCGTCGAATCTTACATCGACGCGGCTGGTTGCAGGAAGGTCTTCAAGATTGGAGAGCGCATCGCCACCGCCAAACAGAGGCACAAGATCACATGCCTTCGAGACCTGGAGCTCAACCCGTATTCGGACGCCATGTTCGTGGACCTGTTCTATAAAGAATTCGCAGCCTCCGAGTTCGTGATCGACGACATGGATATAGCCGAAGCAATGTCAAAACTGGTACTGGACCCTTCATTCGCGGATGTTATCGTCACTCCGGTACCCTATAGCAACGCCGTTTCCGGGGTGCTGACGGGAATGTGCGGCGGGGCGTACCTGACCTGCGTGGGATACCTGAGCGAAACAAGCGGAATGTTCATGCCCCTGCATGGGCCCGTGGAATATCTCGCCGGCACCGATATAGTTAATCCTACCGGTTGCATGCTGGCCGCCGCCATGGCCCTGGACACCATCGGGCTGAACCTGGAGGCGGACAAGATACGCAACGCCGTACGTTCGGCCTACAGGAAGGGGATGAAGACCAAAGATGTCGGAGGAGACCTTTCCACGTCCGAGTTCACTTACCGCGTCACAAAGCTCTGTCAAAGGAGCAGGTAACCAGAAACGGTTAATATCCAGTAATCCGCTTCCGTCCTGAGTGAATAACTTGAAGGACGCAGGACACAGGGACGCTGTCGCGGCGGCGATGAACTTCGAATCGATTGGAAGAACACCTGTCAACAATTTTGCAGTGGTCACAGCCGCGCACAGCGCGGGATATACCGTGACCCAGGCACGCAATGACCCGAAACTTTCAGCGATGGTATCGGTCGACTATGCGATGAAGACCCGTTCCGATTTCGTCAAGCCGATTTTGGATTCGCAGATACCTTTCGCAGATATGGGCGGAGAAGTAAGGTTCCCGGAGGACGATTACGGCATGGTACCGAAGCCTATGGTGGACGGACCTGAGGAACTTGAAGATCTGGCACTGTTCGACCCTTTTAAAGCATCCGAATGTCCCCGGTTCACAAGCGTGTTCGTTGACAGCCTCGAGGAGACCGCACGCATAATACCCGAGGATCTACACATATGCGGACTGTCGTGGGGGCCGTTAAC
>WOYN01000082.1 GCA_011620825.1 Candidatus Methanomethylophilaceae archaeon
GAGGATATACCCTACGCAAGGACTCGGTCGGAACCCCGCTCAAGATGCCCAAGATCCCGGGCGGAAGGGACGCGGTGAAGAAAATACTCGCAAAGGCCGAGAAGGAAGGAAGGAAAACCCTCACCGAATCCGAAGGCAAGCAGATCTTCAACGTATATGGGGTACCGATTCCAGGAGAGGCCCTGGTCAAGAACGCCGAGGATGCGGTCAAAGAAAGCTCCAAGATGGGATATCCGGTCGTTATGAAGATAGTGTCCCCGGACATCGCTCACAAGACCGATGTCGGGGGCGTCGTCGTAGGCGTGAAGAACGATGCGGAGGCAAAGGCGGCATACGAAAAGATAATGGCATCATGCAAGAAGGCCAAACCCGAAGCCAGGTTGGACGGTGTGTCTATCCAGCAGATGGTCTCCGGAGAGGAGGTCATCCTGTCCATGATACGCGATGCTCAGTTCGGTCCCGTGGTGTCTTTCGGCCTCGGAGGCATATTCGTCGAGATAATGGGCGAGATATCCCAGGCCCATGCGACCATGACGGAGGAGCAGATGGATAGAATGATCACATCCACCAAGGCTTACAAGCTCCTGTCCGGTGCCAGAGGCACGGAGCCGTCGGATATCGATGCAATAAAGGATGCGGTCAGAAGGATCGCCCTCATAGCCCTCGAGAACCCGGAGATCCACGAGCTGGAGATCAACCCGCTCATCGTGGGAAAGAAGGGCGATGGCTGCTGGGCCGTCGACGTCCTCTGCACCCTGAACTGAAATCAATTTCCCCGGCGTGAGCCGGGGCCCCTTAATTTTTCTCGGAACAGTTTAATCGGACAAGCGTAATGCAGGTCGGATGACTTCCGAACTTGTATTCGTGGGACTCGGCATGAGCGGCACGGACGGGATGACCGTGAAAGCATTGGCCGCCCTGAAAGAGTGTGATAAGATATACGCCGAATTCTACACATCGACGCTCATAGGTGCGAAAACAGAGGACCTTGAGAAGGCCGTAGGCAGGCACATCGATATCCTATATCGCTCGCAGGTGGAAGAGGATGACGATATAATCGAAGACGCGAAGAAGATGAGGGTCGGATTCGTAACAGCCGGGGACACGATGCTCGCAACAACGCACGTCGACCTCAGGATACAGGCCAAGGAGGCAGGAATACCTGTGCGCATATTCCATGGTGTTTCCATATTTACAGCATGCCCTGCGTCGCTGGGACTGCAGCCTTACAAGTTCGGCCGCACAGTGACGCTCCCCCTCTACGAGATGAACTACCGCCCCAAGTCCCCGTATGATAACATAGTAGAGAATAAGAAACGCGGGCTTCATACCATGATCCTGCTTGACATCCGGGAGTCGGAGGGCAGGTACATGACCGCCCATGAGGCCATAGAATGGCTGATGGCCGGAGAGGAACAGTGGGGCGAAGGACTAATTGGCGATAAGACGCTCCTGTGCGTGGTCTCCAAAGCGGGCTCGCCCGAAGAGAAGATCACCGCAGGATATCCCCGGGACCTCCTAAGCATGGATTTGGGTTCGCCCCTGTTCACGCTGGTGCTGCCCGGCGATCTGCATTTCATGGAAGCGTATGCGCTGGTGTATTTCGCCGGAGCGCCCGAAGAAATAATTGATGAAGAGTGAAAGGCGTGCCCAGATGCATCAGGGTCCCGAAAAGAGACGGTGAAGACGTCAGGAGGCGTCTCGCCGATTCAGAGCTGTTGGATGCTAAGTACAAGATCAGCCGGGACGGAGAGCACCTGAACATACCGGTGCTCTGCGATTCTTTCGAAGGGTACGAGGCGTTCGATTCGCCGGCGGACATGTCGGAAAGTCATTCGAAAGATTACAAAGAGATACTGGATTTTCCCGACCGGCTCAATGAGGAGCTCCCGAGCTCTTACGACATGATCGGCGATGTGGCGATAATCAAGATCCCGGATATGCTCATGCCTTACAAGGAACGTATCGGAGAGGCGATGATGGAAGCGACGCCTAGTCTCCGCACGGTGATGATGGATTCCGGCGTCAAGGGCGAGTTCAGAGTAAGGGAGCTTGAAAAAATAGCCGGCACCGGAACATCCGAGACGGTACACAAGGAGTTCGGGGTCAGGATAACCGTCGACCCATCCCTGGTGTATTTCAACCCCAGGCTGGCGACCGAAAGGGCAAGGGTGGCACTGTCCGTGAAAGACGGGGAAAGGATAATCGATATGTTCGCCGGTGTGGCCCCCTTCCCGCTGGTGATTTCAAAACTGGCACATCCGGAGGTGATCTATGCGGTAGACCTGAATCCGGATGCCGAAAGGTTCATGAAGATCAACATCGAGAACAATCATGCGAAGAACATCGTCCCCATAACAGGCGATGCACGCGAAGCAGTAAAGAGACTGCCGAAGGCCGACCGCATAATCATGAACCTGCCGCAATCTTCCGACGCGTTTCTCGATTCCGCTCTGGAGGCGGCCAATAAAGGCGCCGTGATCCACATGCACCGTGTGCTGGAGAGGGCCGAGGCGGACGTCTTCGCTTCCGATCTCGTGGAGAGGATGAGATCGGCAGGTTACGATATCCATATAGCCAGGACATCTGAGCTTAAGACCTATTCCCCGACCATGAGCGTCTATGTATTCGACATAGTGAAGGATTAATTCTTATTTACCGGATCGAGCGTGACGCCTGTCTGTCCCTGATAGTTTCCGCTGCGCTTGGAGTAGTCTTTGCCGGAATTGGACGAGAGGGTCTCGAATATCATCTGGCAGAATCTTTCTCCGATAGGAAGTTCCACCGCGTCATCGGTAGCGTTATATGCGCCGAGCGTGAGGGTTCCTTCGAATCCCGCGTCTATCTTCCCGAAAGCGCCCATGATGCCCTTTCTTATCCATGTCGTCCTCAGCCAGAGCTGCGCACAGAGGTCGGGCGGCAGGCGGACCCTCTCCAAGGTGGACACATAGAACATGGTCCTGGGCGGGATGGCTGCAACGCCGTGCGTTTTCACTTCCGGGTTCCCTCGGATAGAAATCTCCGAAATCCTGAGATCGTAGCCGTTGGGAGTTAGGCCCTTCTCAGAAAAGTCGCTGATGCCGAGATACCCTGTGCTCAGTCCGTGTGCGATATCGATGTCCGAAAGCACTGTCATAACACATGGAATGCGCAGGCAGTATTAATTTCTGTTAGAAGGAGTCCAAACTGCCCCTTTTTCTGGATATCTTCTCGAAGAACCCGAAGACAAACCAGGCTGCGATCAGATAGACTATCCCGAGTGAAACCATTACGAGCAGAGGCTCGGCCATCACAGCCAAGGCGGACCCGTCAACAGCAGACCTGGTCGCTTCCACAGCATATGTGAGAGGCATCCCGTAGGAGAATAACTGAAGCCATTCCGGGAGGTACGATATGGGGAAGTTGACCCCGCATATCAGCAGTCCGATGTACCCGAAAAGATTGGCGAGGATCGCTGAGGTTCTGAGATATATGCCGATGCTCCCTATGGCAAGCCCCATTCCCGCAAGCGAAAGACAGGTCAGCACACATATCAGGGC
>WOYN01000107.1 GCA_011620825.1 Candidatus Methanomethylophilaceae archaeon
GGCGTTCCTTTTCGGGCTCCTCGGCATATACGGCCTTGGCCACCTGGCGCTGAAAAAGTGGTCCAGAGGCGCCATGTTCCTGGCGATGTCGGCAGTTAACTGGTATATCTATATCGCGACCGGGAGCTTCATCACAGTGGTGATGCTGATATCGCTTTTCATTTTCTTCAGACAGTCGATGGAAGTGACGGCCCTGGCTTACGGGAGGGAATGATACGTCTGACGACTGGGCCGAGAAGTACCGCCCGAAGACGTTGAAAGACGTCCTGGGAAACCCCGGCGCAGTCGGAGATCTGAAAACCTGGGGCGAGTCATGGAAGAACGGGGTCCCGGAAAAAAGGGCCGTCGTGCTGATAGGTTCGCCGGGCATCGGAAAGACCTCTGCCGCATTGGCACTCGCATCGGACATGGGATGGGGGGTCGTGGAGATGAACGCCTCCGACCAGCGCACCGGGGACGCCATCGAGGACATCGCGCTCAGAGGAGCGATGTTCAACACATTCACCGACAAAGGAGAATACCTTAGAACTACAGACGGCGGAAGGAAGCTCATAATACTCGACGAGGCCGACAGCCTGTTCGGCCGCCAGGACAGGGGGGCGATGCCGGCCATCGTGAAGCTGATTAACGAGACACAGCAGCCTGTGGTTCTGATCGTTAACGATTTCTACTCGCTGAGCAAAAAAAGTTCCTCGATAAAGACGAAAACGCTGCAGATAACGTTCAAGAGACCCGCTTCCGTTTCGATATCCAAGACCCTGAGGAAGATTGCCGAAGGGGAGAACTTCAGGATAGATCCTGCGGCGATAGAGACTATAGCCAACAATGCCCACGGCGACATGAGGGCGGCAGTCAGCGACCTGCAGTCGATCGCCGAGGGGAAGACGGTGGTCACCAATACGTCGGCTGATATGCTATCGGAGAGGGATAACCGCACCTCGATGTACGATATGGTATACTCGGTTTTCAGAAAGAACGACCCGGCCGGGTCCAGAAGGGCTCTCCTCGATTCAGATACCGACCCGGAGAACGCGATCATATGGGTCGACGAGAACATGCCCTACGAATATGTGGAAAAAGGGGACCTCGTCAGGGGATACGAGAAGCTCAGCCGCGCCGATATCTATCTCGGCAGGGTCCATAGACGCCAGTATTACGGGTTCTGGTCGTACGCCGGGGAAATGATGACCGCAGGAGTGGCGACGGCCAGGCACTCGAATCTCTACGCGAACGGGAGAATACGTTTTCCCCAGTATCTCATGAAGATGTCCCGCAGCAGAGAGGTCCGCGGAACTAAAAAAAACGTTTGTCTAAAACTCGCCGTTCACATGCACACGTCCACCAAGCGCGTGGAGCTGGATATTTTACCCTACTTGAAAGAGATAGCATCCGTGGATAGGGATTTCAGAACAATGCTCGTCAAGAACGTGGGTCTGGACTCGGAAGAGCTGGCCTTCCTCATAAGGAAGAAGGTCGACTCGCCCGAGGTTATAGATGCCGTCGCCGCTGGGGCGCCGGAGCCGTACAGGAAAGCAGACCCCAGGGCCCCTGTCCTGAGGGAGGATTATCCGGAGACCGCCGAGCCTGCCAAAGAAACCGTCGAAGAAAAACCTGCCCCCAAGGGGGCCCAGAAAAGTCTTTTCGACTTCTGAGGTGCACATGGACCCAAAATACAGATCTTTGCTCGAAAAACAGCAATACCGTATCTGTGGGGACCACGCGGCCGTCAAGCTCTGCCACTGGGCGAAGGAGTCCATAACGGGAAGAAGGCACTGCTACAAGCAGGACTTTTACGGGATTGTGAGCCACAGATGCCTGCAGATGACACCTGCGATCAACGAATGCAGCCATCAGTGCTCGTTCTGCTGGCGCGTCCAGGGCAGGGATTACGAAGTAACGGAATGGATGGAGCCTAAGGATATGCTGGACTGCCTGATCGAGCAGCAGCGCATGCTCATAACGGGATACAAGGGGGATTCCAGAGTCACTCCGGAGGCCTTCGAAGAGGCCAGCAATCCCGACCAGGTCGCCATCTCGCTGGCTGGGGAGCCGATCACATACCCATATCTTTCGGATTTCCTCAAAGAATGCCACAGGCGCGGAATGACGACGTTCCTTGTTACGAACGGCACATATCCCGAGAGGCTTGAAGCCCTTGACGAACTGCCGTGCCAGCTCTACGTGACCGTTGCCGCTCCCGACGAAAAGACCTACGCCGAGGCCTGCAGACCGAAGATAGACGACGGATGGGAAAGGATCGTGAAAACGCTGGAGCTTCTGCCGTCGTTGGACACGAGGACCGTGATCAGGCACACCCTGGTGGACGGGATCAACTTCTTCGACCCCGAAGGCTACGCGAAATTGGATAAAATTGCGGACCCCGACCTCATCGAGCCCAAAGGGTATGTTTTCGTCGGAGGCTCGAGGCAACGCCTTTCGATGGCGAACATGCCACCGTTCGAAGGGATATTGAACTTCTCGACGGAATTGGGCGAACTTGTCGGCATGGAGGTCCTGAAGGAGCGGAGTGACAGCAGGGTAGTGCTACTCGGAACGCCCGGTGTGGAAACGGACATAAGGAAGGTCTGTGCCGACAGGCTCAAAGTAAATTGACGAAAAGCGCCTTTTCAAGGTCTCAGGATGTGATCGAAAATGGCCATTCTCCAGCCTTGCTGTATGCTCGTCCACTCTGGGCGCGGGGGCGGCCCCGATATCTTATCGTTCTTGGAAAACTGCGTCCCCCAACCGATCCCTATCGCTCCGGACGAAAGAAACGACAGACTTGTTCGGCTTTCCGAAATACATGTCCGCGCCCGTACGTCCTGCGACGTATTGCTTGGTTCTTTTTGTCTTCCCGTGTTCGATCAAGGATGCTGCGATTCTCTTATGACCTTCCGTTAGAGATGCTTTATCCGACGATCTTGAGCTTTGAAATGTAACTGTCCACTCCCGGCAACTGACCTTTTCTGAGCTGTTTCCTGACGCCGGAGAAGAACACGGCGTCCCCGATGCCGAGCTCTTTGGAAACTTTCTCGCATTGGGCGGCGGCCTCATCGTCCCTGAATGCACAGCATAAGAACAATCCGACCTTTCGTCCGTCGAGCTGTCCTTTGTTGTGCTGTATGAACGAAACGACGAGCTTGTTCGGCTTTCCCCCGTATATTCCGGTCCCTATTATCACACGGTCGAAGCGGGAAAGATCTATGATGGATTGTTCCTTGAGGTCGAATATATCGGCCCCGAGCTCTTCCGCGATGTAGTGTGCGGTTTTTCCCGTGCTTCCCAGCTTTGAAGCGTAAATCACAACGGTCTCTGTCATCGGGTCGCCTCAGAACATCATTCCCAGTTCCTTGGCCCTCCTGAGAACCGCATGGTCCTTGGACGCGGCGTCCTTGTCGCCCATGTCTTTGAGTGTAACGGTTCCGATGGGGACTCCGCCGAAATATTCCTCGAGCACGCGATTCATGTGGTCGAGGTCGATGCCGGTATCGATCAGGAACAGCCC
>WOYN01000120.1 GCA_011620825.1 Candidatus Methanomethylophilaceae archaeon
ATGCGGTATCGATGTTCATAGCATCCATCATAGGAGTTTTGGTTTCGATGGGGGTAGGCAAGATGATGTCTCAGTTTGCCGACAATACGTTCGGTGCCACCACGGGGGATATCCTCGGAGCAACCAATGAGATCGCCCGCCCGATCGTTTCGGCAACGATGCTGGCAATCTTCCTCATATTCGTCACTATCCTGATGAGGGTATGATGAAGTTCGAGGCGCTCATCAATGCCGGGGGCAAAGGCTCCCGGATGATGAACGGCGGAATAGAGAAGCCGATGCTGCCGGTGGGCGGAAAGCCCACCGTCATGCATGTAGTCTCAGCGCTGGAAGGCTCAAAACACATTTCCTCGATTCTTGTTTCCGTCAGTTCAAATACTCCGCAGACGGAGCGATACCTCAACGACATGGGCATAGAAACGGTAAGGACCGGCGGAGACAGTTACATGAACGATATACACATGGCCCTGGGGCTGATGTCTTCGAATTATGTGCTCACATCTCCTTGCGACATACCCCTTCTGTCCACGAAGGCCATAGATATCGTTGCCGAGGCTTTCGAACCGAAGATGCAGTCTATGATAACCGTGGTCGACGAAGAGGTGGTAACCAAGTTCGGAATAGTACCTTCCTATACAATTGCCTTGGACGGAAGGACCTGGGTCATGTCAGGTATAAACATCATGGACAGACAGCGCACGCTGGATGGCGATTATCTGCAAGAGTGCTACTGCAAGTGCTCATGCATAGACCTGGCGGTCAACGTCAACACGGTGCAGGAACTCCGGATGGCCAGATGGCTTATTGGATGCCCATGATCCCGCGGTAAATGCTGTGGACCCTGGCGAGGATGTCGTCGCAGGTTATCTTCCCTTCGCTGCCGATCACGGCCGCTACTGAAGCCCCCCCGCATCCGACTCCTTCTTTAATATAGCCCCACTCATAGGCTTGAAGGCCCTCGTACGGGCTCTTGTTGTAATCCATGTTTATGTAAACTATCGGGATCTCGTCTGAAATGGAGCCCACAAGCTTCACCATGCTGGAGTTCGGGTCGTTCATGAGCCATCTCGTGGTTCCCTGGAACATCCTTCCCTGCACCGACGGCTCAACTGTGACCGCCGCCGCCATGACCGCCGCCATTTGGGTTCCTCCGCCGAGTATGATCGGGATTCCCGCTTCTGCGGCGCCGACGATCATTCCGACGTTGGCTGGCATCATAGGGTCTCCCACGCATTCGATGGCGCGGAGAGGGTCGTCCTTCAGCTCGCCGGGCTTTATTCCGGCTGCGTCGAGCCCCTCCATGACCGTTTTGGTCTTCAGCTCCTTCGGATTGTTGGGAGAGCTGCTGCTGACCAGATTTTCTTTAACAGTGCCCATGGCCATGAGGACCGCAAGGGCCGTCGTCGTACCTCCGGCGCAACTTTCGCTGACCACGATATAATCATGGCCGCGTGCGAGGGACTCGCCGAGCATCTTTCCTTTTTCGAATTCGGTCTTCACGTTCGAAACGGAGTCGCCGGTAGTGATATCCCTTCCGCACTCCCCTCCCATGTCGAAATATGGGACGTAAGGGGTAATTTTGGTTCCTCCGTTAACGATATAATAGGGCATTCCTGACAGTTCCAAAGCGGCCTTGGTCAGGGTCGCCGGAGTGGGTATTCCTCCAGGGTTTATGGGTATCCCCTTCATGCAGGTCGTCTTGCCGCTGACGAGCAGCTCGGCGTCCGCCGCGGGCGTGAACAAAGTGAGTTCGGGCGTATCTCCTGCATCGGAGATCCCCGGTCGCACGGACGTCATGGTATTGGCGACAGTGCATGTGAATACGCCTCGTTTTCCCCACATCTCGCCTAATAGCCGGTCGGCGATCTTTCTGTTTCCCCAAATGCTCAATGACTCTGGAATCTCCCCGTTATATGCCATCCGATCTCCTCTCAACCCAATAATCCTTGAATCACTCTGTTCAGGGGTATAAGCTCTCCGTCCCTGAATTCAGATTCGAACGTGGTCCAGACGGGCACATTGGTAATAATGTGTTCGCCTGTCACGCATGATGTGCCGTGGTCCGCAAAGTATACTATCCTTTCAGCATCCGAGAAGTATTCCTTCATAAGGTCATCCGTATGCTCCAGCACCCGGATCTTCTTGAACGGGTCTTTCTGATGGCTGTATTCGTCCACCTCGTCTATGTGCAGGAAAACATTCCCGTGCTTCAATGCCTCCGCTGCCACAGGGAATCTGGCATCGAGGTCCTTTATCAGCTCGATCTTGTGGCCTAGGGACGCGCAGACGCCCAGCGATGTCGGGCTGTCGGATATCGCGGTCATGCCCCTCAGGGATCTGAAGCCCGGATAGATACGTCCGAGACGTCCGCACCCCCACGGGTAGTCTGTGATCCCGTTCATAATGTCCGCTACACGCATAACCAGTTTGCCGAGGTCTCCCGGCACTTCGACGAAAGGTGCGTTCACGGGAGGTCCGGGCAAGTCTGGTATTTCGTCGCATTCCATCGTCAGAACGGCGCGCCCGTTGAGGAAGAAATTGATATCCGGCGAGTAAGGCTCCAGGATGCCCAGGTTATCCATGACGTTCTTTTCGAGGGCATCGCGGAAATCGTCCGTGTTATAGGACCATATTATCATATTTTCTCTGATCTCGGCGGGACTCAGCCGGTACGCCGTCCTGTTGCTGTCCATGTCGAGGCCGAGGCCCAGCGCCTCGATGGCGGCCCTGGGGCTCTCCGGGGAGTGGCCGGTAAAAAATTCATTGAGGAAGAGATGGGTGTACGCGCGCCCCGTGGTCTTGTGGTGATATGTGGCCCTGGACCTGAGGAACGGCATCCTTGCTACTTCGATGGGTTTTTTTCCACCGAGAAGCGGATTAGGGTCGTCTTCGGCCCCGTCAAGGAGTACGAAAAGAGTGTTATTCATCCTATCATCATCTGTGCGATGGCGGCCTGGCCTGTAGATATTCCACCGTCGCCGTTTGGTACTCTGTTGTGGAATATTAATTCATGGTCTGACCTCTGGCCTATTTCCTCGAAGATCCTGGATATCACCGAGTTATACGAGACTCCTCCGCTTATTCCGATGTATTTGTAACCGTTCCTGTCTGCGGCGTCGACGGCGGCCTCCGTCAGTTTGTCCATCACGTTATATACGATAGAATAGGCAATGTCCTCCGGCCTGTCCGAGCGTCTTATCCTGTCGAACAGGTGTACCGTTCTTATGGTTCCGTTGATCAGGTCCGTCTCGTATCCCGATATCAGTTTTCCGCGTGCCAACAGAGGTTCCAACTTCATTGCCGGCTCGCCGTCGTATGTCCTTACCGAACAGACCCCCAGTGTGAACGCCAGGGTATCCAGCAGTCTGCCCATGGACGAGGTCTTAACGCTGGTACGCATCAGTTTTCTCATAACGGAAGCTTCTTGATCGGAAAATAGTTCGTTATCTCTGCCATTCATGACATCCACCGCAAACTTCAGCCTCTTAAGGTCGTAAAGGGCT
>WOYN01000058.1 GCA_011620825.1 Candidatus Methanomethylophilaceae archaeon
ATATATTCCCCTCTGACAAGATGATCTGTGAAGGCCAGCGATGAATCGTATCCGGCATCGCTCAACGTGCTCTGCTGCACGATGTTAAGCGACTTGTACGTGTCCACGACATCGGCGAGCTGCTGGGTAAGGTTTCCTATCTCGTAGGCATAGGTGATGTTCGCCAGCGCGGCCTCAGCCACTTCATCGGACATCGGCGGGCCCCCGGAAGACTCGGGGGTGCCGATCCTCTTTGTTATATCCAAGAGGGCTGCATACTCCGGTGTTGATGTATCGGACATCGCCTCCGTCACCCATAGAACAGACGATACGTATGCCGCAAGGAATCTTTCGGTTGCATTCTCGTTGCCCGAGAGGAAAGAGTTGTTCGCCGCTATTACGCAGCACGGGTGGCCCTGCCAGTAGTCGCTGGTCGTCATAAGTTCGATGCACAGGCCGTCGTTGACAGCGACCGAGTAATGAGGCTCCCATGCGATTCCCCCGTCGATACTGCTTTGTTGGGTCATGGTACTGAGCATAAGGCCCGGACCGACCTGCGTCCAGAAGACGGCATCGCTGGCTGCCGTGCCGTACTGTACGAAATTGAGGCCGAGATCCTCCTTGACTATGTCCATCAGTATCATGTGCTGTATGGACGACGGCCCTGGCGTCATGAATACCTTTCCTTCCCAAAGTTCCGGGTGCGCCGCGGTGAGGACTCCGTCGACGACCTCGGTCATATCATCCACATTCTCGGTATCGGCCCTTATAAAAATTCCGGACCCGTCGTTGTTCACCCTGGCGAGTATCGAGACGGATTCTTTCTCGGAATCCCCCATCGACAGTATCAGGCCGGATGCGGAGAGGAGTATTATTACGACTGCCACCGACCCCCACATCTTGTAGTTCCAGTTCAAGCTCATATGTGTAACTGGAACTTTTCGAATATAAATGTTTGGAATTTTAACACATTTTGGATACAATCTTACAATTAGGATAATTGGATATATTATGTTCCTTTAATGAAACAGAACGCTGGCCTGATTGGGATATCGAAAAAGATATCATTATAAAAATAGTACAAAATGGAGAAAGATATCTCTATGTATGAGAAAAAAATTTAGATATCTCTGAAGGACACCGAGTACTGCATCTTCTTGGCGCCGAAGTATTCCTGAGTGTACTTGGCGGCGTCTTCGGGGCCGAACTCTCTGCAGGAGAATATGTCGACGAACGCACGGTCGGTGTCCTCTGCGAAGTGTCCGGATATCAGAGAGGTCTCGATGAGCTGTACGAGGGAATATCCCTGGACCTTGGGCTCGTCCCCGAAGAATACTACCTGAGGTTCACCGTACCTTTTCATGTTGATATGTTTGGCGAGGTCGATCGCATACTGGGTGATGTGCTCTTTGCTCGCGATCTTGGAGTGGTCGCACTCTCCGAGGTCGATCGAGATGAGCAGACCCCAAAGCTTCTCGCCGTTGTATTTTTTCATTGCCTCCTCGTCGCTGAGGAGTTTGCCGGAATAGGGACTCATTGTGTACATTGTAATTCCTCACAACGGGGATTGTTTTCCCGTTGAACGGTGTAGATACTTTCTGTATTTCAAACAATGCCCGACCTTATAAATTCCGGTCAATAAATTATTTACACCCAGCACAGCGGATTGTCGGGTGGGGAACACTCAAAGTCCACAGAGACAAAATAACACTGTTTACAACAAAAACAGCAGAGATTGCACCTTCCTCCGTCCCCCTCCCGCCGCGTGGAAAAAAACCCGATTTATACAGGAAACGTCATGCCTATGCATCATGGCATCCGAGGTTTTCTTCACAGACATGCGCACCAAAATAGGAGACTCCATACCCGACAAACTGCTCAGGCTCATAGAGAAGGCGGGGATCGGCAGGATGGATTGCGACAGGAAGTTCGTGGCGATCAAGATGCACTTCGGCGAGCTGGGGAACCTTGCGTACCTCAGGCCGGGAATACCCAGAGTTATGGCCGAGAAGACCAGGGAGCTCGGAGGGATCCCCTTCCTGACAGACTGCAACACGCTGTACGTGGGCCACAGAAAAAGCGCCCCCGAGCATCTGGACACTGCGAACTACAACGGGTTCAACCGCATGTCGGCGGGATGCCAGATCATAATAGCCGACGGCCTTAAGGGGACCGACGATGTCGAGGTCCCCATAAACGGCGAATACGTGAAGACGGCCAAGATAGGGCGCGCGATTTACGACGCGGACGTTATCGTAACGGTCACGCATTTCAAATGCCACGAGCTTACCGGATATGGAGGGACCCTGAAGAATCTGGCGATGGGGTGCGCGTCCCGCCGCGGTAAGATGGAGATGCATTCGGCGGGAAAACCTTCCGTGGATCATGATAAGTGCATAGGATGCGGCACGTGCGTCAGGCAGTGCGCGGAGTCCGCGATCGCCTTAGCACAAAGAAAGGCCACCATCGATAAGGAAAAGTGCGTCGGGTGCGGAAGGTGCATCGGCTCCTGTCTTTATGATGCCGTCACCGCCGAGAACGACCAGGATGCGGGCGTGCTCAACGCCAAGATCGTGGAATACGCGATGGCCGCCGTTAAGGGCAAACCGAACTTCCATGTGAGCGTAATGACGGATATATCTCCGAACTGCGACTGCCACGCCGAGAACGACACACCTGTCATACCGGATGTGGGGATGCTCGCATCCTTCGATCCTGTCGCTTTGGACAAAGCGTGCATAGACCTCGCGATGAGGCAGCCGCCGATCAGTGGTGGCGAACTGTACGAAAAATGCGCCGGTGAAATACCGGAGGACATGTTCGCATGCATACACCCGACCACAAGGTGGCAGAGCACCTTCGAACACGCGGAGAAGATGGGGTTCGGCTCCCCCGACTATATCATTGTGGATGTCGAGTGATATCATGCGGGCCTTTGTTGCCGTTAAGGTACCTGACAGGCCATTGTTGATCTGGCCGTTCAAAGGCCTGTCTGCGGACGGCGGAATGAAAATCTACGGCACTGGAGACTTGCACATCACTCTCAGCTTCATCGGAGAGATAGAGCGCGGGCGGCTCTCCGATGTCACCGAGGCCGTTGCAAGGGCGGCCCGCGGCACAGGTCCGTTTGAAATCAAGGTCGGAGGGCTCGGGTCGTTCCAGGGGAGACGGGGTCCCAGAACGGTCTGGGTCGGCGCCGAGTCGGGAGGAAACCTGGAGAAGCTTGCCGAAAGGATCTCCGAAGAGCTTGACGGGAAAGGGATCGGGCACGACAGGAAAAAATTCATTCCCCATATAACATTGGCAAGATTCCGGAACGAGAGGGGCGCGCCATCCGCATCGTCCCTCATCGAAAGGTACGAAGGGGACGATTCCTTCACATTCACCTGCAGAAAGATAACGATATTCAGCAGCGAGCTGGGCCCGTCCGGCGCCGTCCATACACCCTTATCGGAGATCCCCCTACGATCGGTCGCCTAAGGTTAACTGTAGCTTTCGCCACTTATACCCTGCAGACCCGGATAAGCTATCATGAGAATAACAAAGCGTCTCATGAAAAGTAACGGGCATAGAATTTCGAACGACCGCCGCGGAGGAATAGAAGGCCTCCCGCTGCAACTGATGATCATGATACTGGTGGCGACACTCGGTACCGCCATCATACTGGGGTGGATGGGCAACATAGAAAGCCCGCAGTCCATCGGTTCCGTGGACGTGACGTCCGGCGACATCGTGCTTGTAAACGGAAGCACATCCGACGGCATCATCGAGGTGCGCATAACGGACCAGGACGGCGAACCGGTAGAGGGTGCCGCGGTCGTGCTCTCGGGCCTCGGAATAACAGACGGGAACGGTAAGACCGCATATGACAACACGGATTCCAACGGATGTGCGATATTCAAGGACCTCAGGATCACGATGGACAACAGTTCTGTCGGATTCATAACCGTGAACGTCTCGGCGTCCGGATACGGCGAGAACAATACTGCAAGGGTCGCCGTGATAGCATGAAGATGGACAGGAAGGGGATGATAGGCCTGCCTGTCAGACTTGCGATCACCTTCCTGATCCTGGCCCTTACCGTGCCGCTTCTTATGGGGGCAGTGGATGATTATCGGAGCGGTGCCGAAGCTTCCGCGCTGAGGGTTCAGGCGGGCATCGTCTCCGAGACCGCGGAAAAAACCTATTATGCCGGCGAGGGGGGAGCTTTCACGGCAGAGGTCCTGATCGGTCATGACAACAGGATGGTTATCGGCGGCGAAGGCGCCGACGCCTATACGATAAGGATGTTCTGCGGGGACGACAGCATCGGCCGTTTGGTGATGGACCGCCCTGCGGTGAGGATCGCCGGCGACGGAATATCGATTTCGGGCGAAAGGACCCTGTTGTTCGAATGTGTGAACGACGGCAGGGGATGCGCGGTGGAGGTGAGCGTGATTGCTTGAGTTCACGATGTCCAGGGTCGTCCTGTGCATTTGCGGGGTCGTCCTCCTCGGGGCCGTAGCCATACCGTTTTCGGGGATCTGCTCGTCCAACGAAGATGTGCGGATGACCGAGACCGCGGACTCTATAGCAGAGATGATCGATTCATTCTACCGTTCGGAGGCGGACACGATGACGCTCAGAGGATGGGACATTCTTCCGGACGCGGGATGCTCGATGCGGGCGGAGGGCCACGTCCTGATATTGGAGAACAATGGAAAGGAGTATCGTTCGCTGATCTTCTGTGAATCCGAGGGCTTCTCGCTTTCATATAACGGAACCGTCGCGTTAGAAAGATCCGATATTGGAATTACCGCTGTATGATCATTTTCCGAAGGCCTCGGCCACCTTCCTGAGCGTCGCAGAGAAGCGACTTACGTCCTCTTCGTTATTGTAGAGATAGACCGAAGCTCTGGCGCTCCCCTCTATCTTCTTCCCCTCGAAGAATGGATGGGCGCAATGCAGCCCCGAGCGGATCATTATGCCGTCGATATTGTCCAGCATCATGGCTATGTCGTGGGGCGACAGCCCTTCGACGTTGAACGAGAATACGCTGCCGCGCCTGTCCGGGTCCGTTGGGCCGACGAGCTTCAGCCCCTTGATGTCTTCTGTCTCCCCGACCATCTGCCTCATGAGCCTTTTGTCCCATGCCTCGACATTGCCCATGCCCGCTTTCGACAGATAGTCCAGGGCCGCCTTGGTCCCCGCTATGCCCGCATAATCCTGAAGCCCTGCCTCGAACCTATCGGGCGGCGGCGCCAGTTTGACCGAATCGTATGTCGCGAGGCCGACCGTCCCTCCGCCGTAGGAGAGGGGCCTGAGATTTGCCAGTTCCTCGGACCTTCCGTACAGTACGCCCATCCCCGAAGGGCCGAGCATCTTGTGCACCGATAGGCAGTAGAAGTCCGGATCGATCTTGTCCAGGTCCACCTTGATGTGCGGTGCGGCCTGCGCACCGTCGATTATGACTTTCGCGCCGGCGTCGTGGGCTATTTCCGAGATCTCCGCGACGGGCATTATGCACCCGGTGACGTTGCTCGCATGTATCACGGAAACGACCTTGACGCCATTTTCCATGCATTCTTTGAACGACTCGAGGTCCAGTTCACCTTCTTCTGTCGTCTTGGCGTAGCGCCTCTTCGTCCCTTTCTCCTCCGAAAGGATCAGCCAGGGGACGTGATTGGAGTTATGTTCGGAATCTGTGGTAACTATCGTATCCCCTCTCTTCAGCGAAAGGCCGAACGCGACGGTGTTGAGCGCCTCGGTCGCGTTCTTGCAGAAAACGTAGCAGTCCGGATCGTCCGTACCGAAGAATTCGGCCAGGGACTCGCGGGCCTCGTCCACTGCCGTGGACACCTTTGCGCCCATTGCATGGACGCTGCGGCCTCCGCACGACGGATATTCGTTGTAATAGCCGAGTATCGCCTTGATGACGCTGTCGGGGCGGAGCGATTGGCATGAGCTGTCCAGATATACGCCGCGGTTGTTCCTCATTGTTGGAAAATCGTTCCGCAGAGACGATATGTCCATGGAGAGGCCATGATTTCCTTGTTCATTACGCTTGCGCATCCGAAAGGGGTTTTATTAAGAGACCTACATGCGGTAGCGATGGGTAGGCTGGAAATTACCTTCGGACGGCTGAGGCTGGAACGTCCCGGGATGCTCGCATCGGGAATAATGGACGAGACAGGGGACTCGATGGCGCGCATGATCAAATCAGGAGCAGGCGCCGTGGTCACAAAGTCCATCGGTCTCGAGCCCAGGCCGGGACACAGGAATCCCACCTTCACCGAGGTCGAGGGAGGTTACGTAAATGCTATGGGTCTTCCGAACCCCGGGATAGAACTTTTCGCCGAGGAGATGGAGATCGCTTTGCGTGCAGGGCCCGTTGTCGGTTCCGTATTCGGCTCCAACGCCAAGGATTTTGCAGTGCTGTCTGCCAGAATGGAGGACTGCGGGGCATGCGCCGTTGAGCTGAATCTCTCGTGCCCCCATGCCGAAGGATACGGGGCGGAGATAGGTTCCGACCCGAAAAATGTGCGCTCGATCGTTTCGGCAGTCAAATCGTCCGTCGATATTCCCGTATGGGCAAAGCTGACGCCCAACACCTCTTCGATAGTCGAACTGGGGAGGGCCGCGGAGGACGGCGGCGCCGAGGCCGTGGTGGCGATCAATACCCTGAAAGCCATGGTCATTTCGGCAGAGCTGCGAAAACCCGTCCTGAGCAACAGGTTCGGAGGCCTCTCCGGGCCCGCGATAAAACCCGTGGGCGTCAGGGCCGTATATGACCTCAGGGGCGCGCTCAGCATCCCGGTCGTAGGTGTCGGGGGCATCTCGAACTGGAGGGACGCCGCCGAATATCTCCTCGCCGGGGCCAGCGCGTTCCAGGTCGGAAGCGCCGTGGGCACGAAGGGGCCGAAAGTGTTCGGAGAGATCAACAGGGGCCTGGAGATGTTCATGTCGGACCACGGTTACGGGTCCATCGCGGAAATGGTAGGTGTTGCACGTGAGTGAGACCGTAAAGATCATCGGAAAGATGAGGGAGAGCAAAGACACGTACACCCTGGAATTCAAATGGGACGCACCCGCCGTGCCCGGACAGTTCGTAATGGTCTGGATACCGGGCGTGGACGAGGTCCCTATGTCGCTCTCCCGCATAGGGAAGATCAAAGCGATAACCGTCAAAGGCATAGGGGAAGCCTCCAACGCGATAAACGACCTGCAGGTCGGGGACTATGTCAGGCTCAGGGGCCCTTACGGCAACGGATTTTCCATCAAGAAATCCAAAAAGGTCCTGGCGGTCGCCGGCGGTGTGGGCGTCGCGGCGCTGATCCCTGCCATAAAGGAGACGGGGTGCGACACCATCATAGGCGCCAGGTGCGAAGGCGAGATCATCCTGGACGATGTCGCGAGGAAATACAGCAAGAGCGTCTGGACATCCACCGATGACGGCAGCCGCGGTTTCCACGGGAACGCAGTACAGCTTGCAAAGAAGAAGATGGCCCTCAGGGATTATGACCTGGTGATCGGTTGCGGGCCGGAGGTCATGCTCTATTTCCTTCATGAGGCATGCAAAGAGAACGATGTCGAATGCCAGCTTTCCCTGGAGAGGTTCATGAAATGCGGCGCCGGCGTATGCGGGTGCTGCATGATGGACAGGCTCAGGGTTTGCAAGGACGGGCCCGTGTTCGGCACAGAGGAACTCGACGGCCTTTCCGACTTCGGGACCAGGAAAAGGGACGAGTGCGGACGTATTGTCGATCTAAGGTGAGGACTTGCCAGTTCCGACCGGACATATAGAGGTGCATCACGGGAATCTTACCGTGCATGTTCCCCGAAGCATTTTCAAAGCAGGGACCGCAGAGATCGTTCCCGAACGTGCGGCACCGTTCAGAGAGATGGTGATGGGGAGATACCCGTGGCTTACCGCCAACTCCGTGAACGTCCTAATGGAGCGCGCCATCAAGGAGATGAGGCAGGTCCTCGACGAAGAGACGGCGGGACGTTCCGTAAGCCGCGTCCTTGCGGAGGACGGCCGCGTCGGCGAGGCCATAGATCATCTGACAAAAAGTCTGGACCGCAACCCCGACGATGCCGATTCCTGGTATCTTCTCGGGGAACTGCTGTGCAAAGTCGGACGCACCGAGGAAGGATACAAGGCGTTCGCCGAGGGAAGGAAGCGCTTCTGATCAGCGGAACAGCGCCTTTATCGCCGCGACCGTTTCCGGAACCGTGGCCCCCCAGGGCACGACCGCCGTGTCGCCCTCTATCACGTGGCCTTCTCTGACCTTGCAGCACCTGACGATGGTTTTTACCCCGTCCTTGGGACAGAAGTCCCTGGGACAGATGTCGATCGTGGCGGTGTCCCTCCCATAGAGCTCCCTGAATATCCTGCGGGAAGTATCGCACCCCAGCAATGTGACCTCATGACCCAGCTCAGGGCTCTCGTCCAGGAAATAGAACGGTTTATCGGCCTTGAGGCCGGATACCCTGCAGGGGAACATGACCCCTCCCGTTCTGACCTTCGAGACCATATCCTGGATATCGATCGTAAGATTTTCGGTCACTATCGGAAGGTCGATGTACCCTGACTCCAAGGCCTTGCTGACCAGTATCTCCGTCTTGGACGGGTACGGAGGGACGCTGTCTACGATCCTCAGCGTCATAGGTTCGATCCCGGTGACGAAACCGATATGGTAGAACATACCGCGGACGACCACGGTCTTCCCTGGATGCTCCTTCTGGATCTGCGCCCTCTCCGGAAGGTTGAGGACGTCCGCTTCGGGCATGTCCACGAACACCGTATCTTCGGGCAAAGAGATTATGTCCACCGACTCGACGGTCCTGAACAGCCCGGCCCCCTCCGACTTGTGCAGCTCCGCGACCGCGTACCTGCCTTCCCGGGACATCACCACATACTGCGCCCTGACATAGGCCTTGTGCCCCATCAATCCTTTGCGGATCCCCTCCTCGGTAAGCGGGAAATCCGCTTCCAATATGGAAATGTCCTTGCAATGCATGCCCGCATATCATACTGAGGGGGCTATAACCGTTATCCCGTCCGATGACGAAATGATTTAATACGTTCAACCGATGAAGTGACTGGCTGTCGGGGTAACACAGTGGCTATGTGGCGGACTGCAGATCCGCATACGGGAGTTCAATTCTCCCTCCCGACCCCATTTTATTTTTTCTCCTAACGCCGGGTTTTGCGTAACCTATATAAATAGGCTTTAAATAACCTATATAAGGTATAAAATGGCAAAAATGAAAATAGAGAATGTTGTCGCCTCAAGCTACCTGGGACAGGAACTCGACCTCAACGCGATCGAGGCCGCCCTTGAAGGTGCAGAGTACAACCCTCAACAGTTCCCGGGGCTTGTGTACAGGCTCAAAGACCCCAAGACCGCTACGTTGCTATTCAGGAGCGGAAAGGTCGTATGCACGGGCGCCAAGTGCTATGACGACGTGGTCAGGGCCGTTACCACCGTCGCCAAGGACCTGGAGAAGGCGGGCATCACGATAACCATAGTGCCGAAGATCGAGGTTCAGAACATCGTCGCCTCTTCCGACCTGGAGCAGGAGATAAACCTGAACACCGTTGCCATAACTTTGGGACTTGAAAGGGTCGAATACGAGCCCGAGCAGTTCCCCGGCCTGGTTTACAGGCTGGACGACCCCAAGGTCGTCGTGCTTCTGTTCAGCAGCGGCAAGATGGTCTGCACGGGAGCGAAGGTCCCCCCGGACGTCACACGCGCGGTCGACAAGATCGCCGCCGAGCTCAGGTCCGTCGGACTGATGAAATAAACGCTTAACTCCGGCGGGAATTTCCGCCGGATCACATTTTCCTGAAGCCTCTGGATATCCAGAGCCCTATCGATTTGAAGCCGTAGCGCAGAGTGCTCCCCGTGTGCCTGTTGGAGCTGGTCGCCGGCAAAGTTCCCGACATCATCTCTCTCAGAACTTCCGACCATGACGTGAGCCCGTCGGGCAGGGTGATGTACCCGCATCCGATGTGGCGCGTGGTGTGCGCATCGCTCCCCGCCGATACTGGGCATCCGACCTTTGCGGCGAGCGCCGCAGAACCCAAGTTGTCTTTGTTGTACGATCTGGAGTTCGCCGCCTCTATGCCGTCGAAGGGATTATCGAGCACGGCCCGCTCCCCGAGACCCGACCACCATCTGTACGGATGTGCCGCGAAGGCGACCCCTCCCGCATCGTGGATGGCCTCTATGGTTTCGATGACCGAAAGCCCCTTCTGTATCTGCCTGTCGATGCCGTAAGCAAGGATATGCCCCTCCTTGGAGGATACTTCTTCACCCGGCACGACTATCAGACGGCCGTCGTCTTTGATCAGATCGTACGCCTCGAAACTGTTGTGATCCGTTATCGCAATGCATCCGATGCCCCTATTGATCGCTATGTCCACTATCGTGACGGGGTCCGTGCGCCCGTCCAAAGAGAAAGAAGAGTGTATGTGCAGGTCTGCCTTCATCTTACGCCGGCACCGTCCCTGATCTCGCTGTCGACAGTGGCCACGCTGCCGTTGCCGTCGCTGAGTAGAACCGTTCTGTCGCCGTCTATCACGGCCACGGCCCTGGGAGGGCATCCTTCTGCCGACTCCAGCTTCCTGGACCCGGCGACGAACGTACCGTCCCTGACGGTTGAGACTTTGAGGACCGCCCTCTGGAAGTCCTTGTACTCGATACGAGAGGGTGAAGAATCCATCCCCGACGAGAACTTCGTCCCGTTGGGAACCTCCTTCGAGGGAGTGAGCAGGAGCACGGCGCTTCCGCCCATGTCCTCGTCGTCCGCCGCGAGCAGCATCCCCGACGACATGATCCCGCGGAGCTTGGCGGGCTTCAGGTTGGACACCACGAGAACCTTGCGGCCGAGCATCCTTTCTCTTGGATAGTATGCCTTGAGGCCTGCGACTATCTGCCTGGGGGATTCTTCCCCGATGTCCACGCTCAGCAGGTAGAGCTTGTCGGCGTCCGGATGGTCCTGAACGCTGACGACGGTGCCCGCCCTGAGATCGAGCCTCCTGAAGTCCGCGAACGGCCCGGCGATGTCCGGTTCGGCCGCGGGCACCTTGTTCAGCTTCTCTTTTTCGTCCTCGAACTCGACCTTCTTGTAGACGGGCACGGGTTCGGGCATCGCGGCCCCGCGGGGAAGCGGGCTGGTCATTCCTTCATATCCGCATTCCTCTATCGTGCCACCGATCGCCAGATACTCCCATATCTTCTCCGACGAGCGGGGCATGTACGGCCACGACATGACCGCGAGGGCTTTGACGATACGGAGATTGGTGTTCATGACCCTCCCGCACGCTTCTTTGTCGCTTTTTAAAAGCGCCCATGGCTTGGACTGGTCGAAATACTTGTTCGCGAAATGGGCCAGGTCCATGACCGCCTTCAGAGCCTTCTTGAAATCGCACTTTGAAAGATGCTCGTCGTATTCTTTGAAGATGGATCCGATCTTCTCCATGACCTCCGCCGACTCCTCGGGGGGAGCGGCATCGGGTATGCTTCCGAAATTCTTCTGTGTGAAGCTCAGACACCTGTGGTAATAATTCCCGAGGTCGGAAACGAGCTCGTTGTTGATCTTTATCTTGAAGTCCTCCCACGAGAAATCGGAATCGTGGGTGTCCGGCATGTTGATCGACAGGTAATATCTGACAAGGTCGGCGTCGTATTTCTTAAGAACGCTGGGAACATCGATCGCGCCGCCGCGGCTCTTGGAAAGTTTTCCGCCGCCGAACATGAGGTACTCGTTAGCCGGTATGTCATAAGGCAGGTTCAGGCCGCCCTCGCCCATGAGGATGGCGGGCCAGATTATCGAATGGAAAGGAATGTTGTCCTTACCGACGAAATAGTAGTGCTTGACCGCCGGGTCCTGCCAGAATTCCTTCCAATAGTCGGGCTTGCCGATCATCTTCGAATATTCTATGGATGCGCTGAGATATCCGATTACCGCATCGAACCACACATAGATGACCTTCCCGTCCCATCCGTCCACGGGCACCGGGACGCCCCAGGTCATGTCCCTTGTGATCGCCCTGTCGGTGAGCCCCTCGTTGAGCCAGTTCTGAGTGAACGTTTTTACGTTAGACCTCCAGTGGTCTTTATCGGCGATAAAGTCGAGAAGCCTTTCCCTGAAAGCGCTCAGCCTCAGGAAGTAATGCTCGGTCTGCCTTACATCCGGCACGTTGCCGCACTGGATGCAATGAGGCTCTTTAAGGTCGCCCGGCTCGAGCGTGGTCCCGCAGGTGTCGCACTGGTCGCTTCTGACGTCTACCGCCCCGCAGGTGGGACAGATCCCCTCGACATACCTGTCGGGGAGGAACCTTCCGCAGTCTACGCAGTAGTATTGGTCTGTCTGCTTTATGTAAAGATATCCTCTGTCGAGGAGGTCGAGGAACAACTTCTGAACCACCTCGTAATGAGTCTTGCAGTGGGTCTTGTTGAATAACGAATACTCTATGTCGAGGTCCTCGATCGCCTTCTTGTTGATCTCGTGGTATCTCTCGGCCACGGCCTCGGGCGTGGTGTGCTCCTTTTCAGCGGTGACTGTTATAGGGGTCCCGTGCTGGTCCGACCCGCCTACCATCAAAACCTCGTTACCGGTGAGGCGGTTGTACCTGCTGAAGATGTCAGGCGGCAGAAGGGACCCGGCCACGTGCCCCAGGTGTATTTTCCCGTTGGCATACGGCCAGGCGATGTTGATGCATACTTTTGACATGATATACCCTCGCAATGTTCTGTTACCTATAAATAAATCAATAGAAGGACGGCGATCTTCAGGCCGCCTGTCCATCCTTGGGATGATATTTTTCCGCATGCTTGAGGAAGTTCCTCAGAATGCTCTCCCCCCATATACCGGCGAGCAAAGAACCGACGATCTCGCCGAACGCCACTCCCCACCAGATGTAGTCCAGCGTACCGCCTATTCCGAAAAGGAATATGCAGAGGGGAATTTGTATCAGGTTTCTGACCAATGTCGACATCAGAGACTTGGTGCCCATTCCCAACGACTGGAAGAACGCAGAGGCGGTAGCCCCCCAGCTGGCGAACGGCAGGAATACGCATCCCACATGCAAGAGCATGACCATGTCCTCGCGGAGGTAGAAGGTCGATTCCGTGTAGGTGAATATCATCACCATGTACTGCGCGGTGATCGCCGTTATTATGCTGATCGCAAGCATGATCACCACGACCAGCTTCAGAGTATAGCGGTATGCTTCGTTTACGCGGTCGAAACGCCGGGCCCCGAACGCCGCTGCGCAGACCGGGACCATTGCACTTCCGGTGGCCATGAGCGGAATCATCAATATGCTGATGATACGCCAGCTACTGGTGTAGATGGCCACTGCATCGTCGCCTCCTGCTCCTATCAGTATGATGTTCATCACTATCGAAACGAGAGATATGACCATCATCTCCAGGCTTGCGGGGATCCCGACCCTGAAGATCATCCTGTCGATCTTTCTGTCGAACTTGAATCCCCTGAGGGAGAGCGTGAGGTATGTATCGTTCTTTACCTTGAACCAGTAAACAGCCACGCTCAAACCGATGAACATGGAGATGACCGTACCGACAGCGGCACCGGCTATGCCCCATCCCATTCCGAATCCGAACGGCTGGTATATCAGGAACGGATCGATGGCGAGGTTGATGCATGCGGTCAGTATCTGGATCGTCATCGACCTTTTTGCGGCACCTTCGGACCTGAGGAGGTTCGAGAACAGGCTGCTGAACATAATGATCGGTGAAAAGATGACGATCGGCAGAGCATATTGATAACACTCATCGATGATGTTCCCTCCGCCCATCAGCATGAGAAGCGGGCGCAGGAATACGCCCAGGACTGCGGCTATTGTCAAAGACGCGATGATCGTCAGTACTATAGCCTGGGCCGCAGACCTGTCGGCCCCCTGCTTATCGCCCATGCCGATGTGCAATGCGACGGTCTGCGAGGCACCGACACCGATACCGTTTCCAACTGCCAGGATTATGAAGAAAACAGGAAAGACCAGGCCGACGGCGGCCAGGGCGCTCGGCCCCAGACCGGTTACCCAGACCGAGTTGATGATGCTGTTGAGACTCTGGAATGTCATCGCGATGATGACAGGTACCATCATCAAGACGATAGCTCTCCTGGGGTCGCCAAGAAGCTTTTCCACATCCTTTGTCATTGCTTCGCCCATGTAGCGGGCTAATTCGATGCCGTATATTAGAGTTGCGAAATCGGTCTTCCAATATGTGAATCACGTCTGAAAAGAACTATGGCCGCGACAAACGTAACGACACCGAAAGCGATCTCGCAGACGGTCATCCCCCACCACATATAGGATGCGATACGGAATACGGAAAGCCATGCATAGACCGCGGCTATGGCCAGGTTTCTCACTATCGTCAGGAACAGAGATGCCGTTCCCAATCCCATGGACTGCATCAGCGCCGATGATGCGTTGATAAGCGAAAAGGCGGGGAAGAACAGGGTACATACTACCAGCATATCGGCCATATACGGCCTAAGCCTGGCGGAGTCGTCGGAGAGCGTCATGAGCTCTGTCAGATAGGGGGCTAGCAACGCCGTGAGGACCGCGATAACCGCCATTATCGCCACAGATAGTTTGATACCGTGGACAAAACTGACTTTTACTCTGTCTGGGTCTTTCATACCGAACGAAGCCGATAATATGGGTACCAGAGCAAAACCTATTGCCTGCGCCGGGACCATCATTATCATTGCGATCCTCCACGTTACCTCGAAAACCGCGACCAGGTCGGTACCTCCGGTAAAAGATACCGAGCGCACGAAGAAAACCGACATCAGGGACATGATGACCAGTTCCACCGTCTGGGGGACGCCGACCTCGGATATCGATCTTACTTCGGAACGGGTAAATCTGAAGGATTTGAAAGATATCGGCGTAAGCACGTCCTTCTTCACCGCGTACCAGTAGACCGCGGGTATCATGGATATCGCGGCTGATACAACCATAGCGTAGGCCGCTCCGGCAATGCCCATGTCCAGCCAGTAGATGAACACCGGATCCAGTATGATGTTGAAGACCGCGGCCACCACCAAGATGAACGTGGACCTTTTTGCGGCGCCCTCGCCCCTCAGACACCCAGATAGCACCCCTCCCATCATCAGGAGAGGGGCGAAGATGATGACAGGATACGCATAATCGGTACAAAGTCCGATTATCCCTCCGGCCCCCATGTACCGCATGACAGGGCCTACCGCCACTGCCAGTATGGCGAGGGATGCCACTCCGGCAATGAGAGTGATCACGACCGACTGCACCGCTGCGGAAGAAGCGGATTCCCGGTCCCCGGCACCTATCCGCTTGGATATCGCATAGGATGCGCCTGTGCCTATGCCGTTCCCGACGCTGATGATCGTCATATAAATCGGCGTTACGATGCTTACGGCCGCGAGGGCGTCTGCCCCCAGACCGGAGACCCAGAACATGTCCGCCAGGCTGTTAAGATACTGGACCAACAGTGCCAGCGCTATAGGTGCTGACATCCTGAGAACCGCTTTTCGGGGGTCGCCGAGGATGTTGTCCGAAGAATCGGTCAGATGCGGCGCCTCCTTCCGGTCATAGGGCGCCATCGCTCTGACAGATTATAACTTTCGGGATATCCCTTCGAACGTTCGAACGAACTTAACTTCCATTGTGCCAGCCCTAACATCAATAGTCCCCCTGCCACCTCTCCCAAGATGAGGAACCACCAAAGAGAATGGGGGGTTCCTATCAGGTACGCGGCGACAGCGAACAACACGACGAGCATAACATTGCGCATAAACGAGGATGCAAGTGCTATGTTCGCGTTCTCAAGCGACTGCAGGAGCGACGAGCCTGTAAATATAAGGGACATCGCAGGCACCATGATGCAGAATACACGGATCATGTAGGTCATTTCATCCCTTTCGGCTGCAAGTCCCCCCTCGTAAGTGAACGTGGCCGATGCCAGATCGGCAGTAATGAATAGGAATATCGCCAGGAGCGTCAGCATTTCCACTGTTTTCTTAACGCCATAGTAGTACGTGCTCCTGATCTTTCCATATTGTTCTGCACCGTATTGCGCCGAACAAATCGACACTATCGCTCCCCCGATGGCCTGGGCCGGTATCATTAGCAGATAAACGACCCTCCAACCTGTGGAGTACATCGCAACTCCCACTGTGCCAGCGACCATTATTACGAAGAAGTTCAGAAAAATATTGAAGATGTTCATCACGGACAGTTCGGTAGCTTCGGGAAGACCGACCCTGAGAACGCCACTCATCTCTTTCGGGCTGTATTTTATATCCTTTCTTCCGATCTTCAGGTACATGTCCTTTTTGATAAAGTACCAGTAAAATGCCAGTACGATGGAGGAGCCGAATGCGATAACTGTCGCCCAGGCCGCTCCCGCAACCCCCATTCCCAATCCGTATATCAGGATGGGATCCACGATTATGTTGACCACGGCTGAAAGCAGCTGAATATACATCGAACGTTTGGCAGCTCCCTCTCCGCGGATTATTCCCGTGATTATTCCGTTCAGTATGATTATGAAAGCGGCTAGATAGAGCGGCGTGGCATAGTCGGTGCACAGTCCCAGAATATCGGAGCCCCCGAAGAGGATTATCGACGGCTCCATGGTTATCAAAAGAATAGGTATAAGGACAACCGATACCAGGATCGAAAGCAGCAGGGACTGCCCCGCCTTTGTTCCCGCCTCTTTCCTGTTATCGCGGCCTATACTGCGGGCTATCGCCGCAGAAGCTCCGATGCCCAGTCCGCTTCCGATGCCCATGACCGTGGCGAACACGGGATAGACTATGCTTATGGAGGCCAACGGGACCGCTCCGAGGCCTGCGACCCAGAACGTGTCCACCAGGAC